>DASPWV010000790.1:0-1530 GCA_035637635.1 Vicinamibacterales bacterium
CGCTCTATCTGGACGATGACGAGGCAAAGAATCTGCGAAATTACCTGCTGAAAGGCGGGTTCCTGTGGGCGGACGACTTCTGGGGCAGCTACGCGTGGGAAGTCTGGGCAGACGAGCTGAGCAAGGTCTTGCCGCCCGCACAGTATCCGATGCGCGATCTGCCGCTGGATCACCCGTTGTTCAAAACCATGTTCACCATCCCGAAGATCCCGCAGATCCCGTCGATCAATTTCTGGGCGGGCAGCGGCGGCGGCACTTCGGAGCGCGGGTCCGACAGCGCCGTCCCGCACGCGCGCGGCATCTTCGACTCGCAAAACCGCCTGCTGGCGCTCATCACCCACAACACGGATATCGGGGATTCGTGGGAACGCGAGGGCGACGATCCGCAGTATTTCCTGCGCTTCTCGGTGGACGGGTACGCGTTGGGCATGAACGTGTACTTGTATGCGATAACTCATTGAGCGATGGTGCAACCGAAATCGGATGCTGAAAGGCACGTCCAGCTGGTGGGTCAAGTTCATCGCCATCGATCTCGCGATCGTTGTCGTCCTCTTTGAAATCGCGCTTCGAATCTTCAATCCTGTCGTGTTCCGCGTGCGTGGAGATGAGATCGTCCTCCCCGTCAACCAGACCTACCGCATCCAACACGCCGGCAGCAGCAAGCTCGATCCCGTCATCGTCCACACCAAAAACTCGCTTGGCTTCCGCGGACCGGATCCTCCGGCGGATTTCGCGAAGCGGCTGACGATTGTGACGATCGGCGGCAGCACCACCGAATGCGTCAATTTGACGGACGGGAAGACGTGGACCGACGAGCTCGCGCGGCGTCTCGCGGTCGAGCGGCCGGACGTGTGGGTCAACAACGCGGGAATCGACGGTCAATCGACATTCGGTCATCTCGTGCTGCTCCACTCGGTGATGACCCGTCTGCGGCCGAACGTGGCAATCTTTCTCGTGGGCGCGAACGATATCGGCCTCGAGCGATCGAACACGTTCGACGCCGGCGTGTCGCCGCAGGGCGGCCGGCTCCGCGCCATACAGAACGCCATCATCGCGCACTCCGAAGTCGCCAATCTCGTGCTGAACCTGGCGCGCGCGGCTCGGGCGCGCAATCGGTTCTTCGGCCACAGCGAAGTCGACCTCCGGCATATCGACGACCTCTATTTGTCCGACGAGATCGTGGAGCGCACGGTCGCGCAGTATCAGACATATCTGCCCGGCTACGCGGAGCGACTGGAACAGATTGTGACAGCGACGAGATCGAGCGGCATCGAGCCGGTCTGGCTGACGCAACCGGCACTCTTCGGCGACGGCGCGGACCGCGCAACCGGCATCGAGCTCGCGCGCGTCAAGGTAAACGGGCGCGGCAACGGACATCTGGAATGGCGGCTGCTCGAGATGTACAACGACGTCACGCGCCAGGTGGCCGCCGCAAAAGGGGTGATGCTCATCGATCTCGCACGCGAGCTGCCGAAGGATTCCAGATATTTTTACGACTTCCTGCACTTCACGAATGAGGGCGCGGCGCGG
>DASPWV010000791.1:0-1970 GCA_035637635.1 Vicinamibacterales bacterium
GAGCGGACGAGCGCGACGCCTTCGGCGAGATTGCCGTTCGCAGGCCCGATGCTTTCGTTTGCATCGGGAACAGCTGACTGAGTCGCCTCTTGCACGGCGGTGGATGCTCCGGCGGCACGCGAGACTGCCACGGGCGATGGCGGAGCAGCGTCTTCACTGGCCGCGCGATCCACGTCGCTTTCACCGGCGAGCTCGACGAGCGTGGACCGCCCGCTGTGTTTCAACGAGACGAGGCCTTGCTTCTCGAGCTTCTCCGCGAAATCGCGGAAGCTGCCGGACGCGTAGTCGCGTTCAGAGAACGACGAATCAAGCTGCAGCAGCGTGCTCTTGAGCAAGCCAAGCTGCGGTGAGACTTCTCGATCCGCGAGCACTTTCAACGCGCGCTTGACGAGCGGAAACGCCTGATCGAGTGGTACGCCTGTCTGCACACGAGTGCGGTCGCCGCGCCGGCGGTCCGTCGTCACTGGCGCCGCTCCAGTAGCGCCGGCACTGGTCACATTCTCGTACGCGATGAACTCGGTGCAGTTCTTCTGCATCACCTGACTCGTGAAGGCGCGTCCGCCGACGACGAAGACCTTTTTGTCGTACTGCTTCAACTTCTCCACGAGGGTGATGAAATCACTGTCACCGCCCACAATCACAAAGGCATTGATGTGGTCGTGCGTGAATGCCATTTCGAGCGCGTCGAGCGCGAGATTGATATCCGCGCCGTTTTTATCCCCGCCCGGCGTCATCACGCGCTGGACCAGCCGGACCGCGTGCTGCGACATCGCGCGCCCGTAATCGCCGGCACGCTTCCAGTCGCCGTAGGCGACTTTGGTGATGATCTCGCCGCGCTCCTTGATGGCTTCGAGCACGCCGCCAATGTCGAACTGGCGGCCAAGAGTGGTTTTGACTCCGATTTCGACGTTGTCGAAGTCGATGAATACGGCAATTTTCAAACGTTGATCGGACATAAAACGACTATCGGCGAACGGCTGTGGGCTGTCGCTCCGGGCTTACGGCGACTGAAGGTCGAGTGGAAGAGCAGGGCGGAAACGTCTCTCTAAGTATAGCGGATGCGCGGACTGCAGCCGAGGTCAACCTCAAACTGGATATCGGCGGTGTTCAGAATTGAAAATAGATGAAATCAAAGCTCACCCGGCTGCGCAGGACCAGCGTCAGCGCTGTCAAAGTGCCAACGGTCAGCGCCTGAGCGCCGGCTAACGTGAGGCCATCGCCGACCGCTTCAATCCACCGGTTGAACCCAGCCGAATGCTCCCGACAGAGGACCCAGAGATCGTTGACGGCAAGCGGCAAAGACCAGGTCGCGGCCAGGGCCAACAGATGCACGCCGAATTGCTTCTCGAGCGGGGTGCTCGCGCGGGGCGACAGATGAAGGAATGCCATGAGGTAATGCGGGTTTGTCTCGCGAAAGAGCAGCCAGCCGGCCATCATCGCGACGAAGGTGCCGGCAACCTGCAGCAGGATGAGCGGACCCGGCCAGTGTTCCGGCAGGCGCACGAGCCGGCCGATGCTCCGCGTCGTAGATACCAGAAGGCCGTGATAGAAGCCCCACAGCACGAAATTCCAGCTTGCGCCGTGCCACAGGCCCGAAATCACGAACGTCGCGAGCAGGTTGATCTCACGCTGCAGCCTCGGGACCCGGTTTCCACCGAGCGGGATGTAGACGTAGTCGCGAAACCACGTCGACAAGGCAATGTGCCATCGCCGCCAGAAATCCGTGGGGCTATGCGCGATGTAGGGGTGGTTGAAGTTGACGATCAACTCGAAGCCAAACCAGCGCGCCACGCCGCGTGCGATATCGGAGTAGGCGGAAAAGTCTGCGTAGATCTGGATGCCGAACGCGAAGACGCCGGCCCAGAGCACCTCGAACGTCGGCGCGTCGAGCGCGAAGACGCGGTTGGCGATCACAGCGAGGTTGTCAGCCACCACGAGCTTTTTGAAGAAGCCCCACACCATCAGCACGA
>DASPWV010000792.1:0-6547 GCA_035637635.1 Vicinamibacterales bacterium
CACGACGTCGTCTATGTCGCGGCCCTTGGCAGCCTCTACGGACCCGGCAAAGAGCGAGGTGTGTTCAAAACCACTGACGGCGGACTCACGTGGACCAACGTCTTGTTCGTCAACGAAGACACCGGCGCGACCGAGCTCGTGCAGGATCCCTCGAATAACAAGGTGCTCTACGCCGCGACGTATCAACGGCGCCGCGCCACGTGGGGCATGAACGGCGGCGGCCCGGGAAGCGCCATCTACAAGAGCAGCGACGCCGGCCGCACCTGGACGAAGCTCACGAACGGCATCCCATCGGGCCCGCTCGGCCGCATCGGCATGGACATCTATCGCTCGAACCCAAACATCCTCTACGCACGCATCGAGCACGAAACGGAAAGCGGCACGTATCGATCGGACGATGCGGGATTGACGTGGAAGAAGATGTCCAACACCAACCCGCGGCCGATGTATTTCAGCCAGATCAGGGTCGATCCAAAGAACGATCTGCGCGTGTACGTGCTGGGGGTGCAGCTCCACATCTCCGACGACGGCGGCCGGACGTTTATCGAGAACGGCACGCTCCACTCGGATCACCACGCGATGTGGATCGATCCTGCGAACCCAAATCACATCATCGACGGCAACGACGGCGGCATCGGCACCAGCTACGATCGCGGCAAGACGTGGGAGGGCATCTACAACCTCGATCTCGGGCAGGCGTATCACGTTGGCTACGACATGGCGACGCCGTACAACCTCTGCACCGGTCTGCAGGACAATTACGTCTGGTGCGGGCCGAGCGCGGTTCGGAGCCGCAGCGGAATTGTGAACGACGACTGGACGACCGTGCAGGGCGGCGACGGCTTCGAGGCCGTCCTCGATCCGACCGACCCTCGCATCGTTTATACGGAGTCGCAGGACGGCAACATCGTTCGCGTCGATCGGCTGACGAACGAGCGCAAAGCCATCCGACCGCTTGCCGCGCGCGGCGAGCAACCGCTGCGATGGAACTGGAACACGCCGATCGTGATCTCGCCTCACGACCCGAAGACCATTTATATCGGCGCGAACAAAGTGCTGAAGTCCACCGACGGTGGTCAATCGTTCACGCCGATCAGTCCCGATTTGACGCAGGCCACCGATCGCGAAGGTCTGTCGTTGATGGGCGTCGCCGGCAAGGACATCAAGATTGCGAAGAACGACGGCGTGCAGTCGTACGGCAACCTGGTGCAGCTCGTCGAATCTCCGAAGCAGCCCGGTCTGATCTACGCGGGATCTGACGACGGCTCGGTGCAGATGACCAGGGACGGCGGGAAGACGTGGACCAACATCACGTCGCGCTTTCCGAACGCGCCGAAAAACGGCTATGTATCAGGTCTGGTCGCCTCGGCAAGCGATCCGAACACCGTCTACGCCGCCTTCGACGGCCACTGGAACGACGACTTCAACAACTATCTCTATGCCAGCGCCGACGGCGGCAACACGTGGCGATCGATCGCGGAGGGACTGCCTCGTGGACAGGTCGTCAACACGATCACCGAAGACCCGAAGAATCCGTACGTGCTCTACGCCGGCACCGAATTCGGCTTGTTCGTTTCGCCCGATCGCGGCGGCAGCTGGGGACGGCTCCGATCGAACCTGCCGACCGTGCCGATTCACGAGATCGTGATTCACCCGCGCGACAACGACATGATTCTCGCCACACACGGACGCAGCCTTTGGATCCTCGACGATGCGACGCCAATCCAGCAGGCAGCCGAGGCGCGAAAGTCCGAGGCGTTTCTCTTCGATGTGCGCTCGGCGATGCAGTTCAATCCTGCCAACGATCGCGGATGGGTCACTGACAAGCCGTTCCGCGGCAAGAATCCCGAGTACGGCGCCGCCATCAGCTACTACCTGCGCAGCGAGCCAAAGCAGCTCGCGCTTCGTATTCGCGATTCTGCGGGCAATGTCGTCCGCGAGTTGAGCGGCAACGACCTTCGCCGTGCGCAGAGCGCGGGCATCAATCGCGTCTACTGGGATCTGCGGCATCAACCGCTGCCGCCGTCGGCGGCGCAGGGCACGGGTGGTCCCGGCGGCGGCGGCGGTGGCTTTGGCGGCGGCGGCGGTCTCAATGGTCCGAATGTCTTGCCGGGCGAGTATCGCGTCACGCTCGTCGTCGACGGCAAAGACGTCGCGACAAAGCCGGTGCGCGTCGATCCCGATTCAGCCGTGCAGATGACGGACGCAGAACGCAAAACGTGGCACGACACGGCACTGGCGCTGCACGAACTGCAGAAGACGGCCAACGAGGCGGCGGATGCCGTGGCGGAACTCGGGCGTCAGTTCCAGGCGCTCGAAGGCCTCGTCAAGGTGGCGACGAATGTACCGGCAACGGCCACGAGCGCGATGGCCGAGACGGGCAAGAAGCTCTCAGATCTGCGGCGGCGTCTCGGCGTTGCCGCGCCAGGGCAGCCGGCAGCTGCGGGCGGTGGCCCAGGCGGCGGCGGGTTTGGTGGCCAGCAGCAAAACGTGCGGGGAACCATCGGGCAGACGAAGGGTCAGATCATGAATTCGACTTCGCTGCCCACGGCGCAGCAGATGCGGAGCACCAACGAATCACGCGAGGATCTGGTCAAGGCCGTGCAGGATACCAACGCCCTGATCGCCGAGTTGCCGGCGCTGTACGACAAGCTTGGCGTCGGTGGACTCAAACCCGCGGCGCTCAAACCAGTGCGCGCGGTCGGGGCGACGCCGACGCAGTAGCTCGGACCTCTTTGGTTTCGCGATGTAACGATGCAGATCGACGCGCAAGTCGTCGACATCACCACCCTGGCGGTGGATGCGATCGTCAACGCGGCAAACAATCAACTGGCGCCGGGCGGCGGCGTGTGCGGCGCGATTCATCGCGCCGCCGGTCCTGAGCTCGCGCGCGCCTGTGCGAGACTCGGCGGCTGCCCGACCGGCGAGGCGCGCATCACGCCGGGATTCAATCTGCCGGCCAAGTACGTCGTTCACGCCGTGGGGCCGATCTGGCGAGGCGGCACCCACGGCGAAGCCCAGCTCCTCGCGTCTGCGTACGCGCGTGCCCTCGAGCTCGCACGGGAGCACCGCGCGGCGAGCATCGCGTTTCCGGCCATCAGCACCGGCATCTACGGTTATCCGCTGGATGAGGCGACGGATGTCGCCGTGCGCATCGTTCAGTTGTTCGAACCGACGGGATCGATCGAACAAGTGATCTTCGCTTGCTTCAACGAGCAGGCGCTCGCGGCGTATCGCGTCCGCCTCGGGCGTGAGCCGTGAAGCCGGTATTTGCGCGCAGGCATCAACCTGATAAAGTCCGCGCCCGAGAGGGTTGTATGAGATTGGAATCAATGAAACTTTCGCTCGTTGCTCTCGTTGCGCTGTTCACGCCAGCGCTCATCACAGCCCAACAGGCTGTTCCTGAGATCCCCTTCGACTCGGCCGACATCTTGAAGCTGCCGCCCGACATTCACCTGGGCGAAGCAAGCGGTGTGGCGGTGAATTCCAAGGGACACATTTTCGTCTTCTCGCGCGGCAACGTGACGGGTCCGGCATATGCGGCAACCGCGTCGCAGCTTCTGGAGTTCGGGCCGGACGGCAAGTTCGTGCGTGAGATTGGCAGGAATCTCTACGCGTGGTCGTTCGCGCACACCGTGCGCGTCGACAAGGACGACAACATCTGGGTCGTGGATAAAGGGTCGGACATGATCGTCAAGTTCAACCCCGCGGGCCGTGTCGTGATGGTGTTTGGACGAAAGAAGGAAGCCTCGGACGAGGCCGAGCCGTGGACGCGCGTGAACCCGCCGCGCCCGCACGTGGATGCGCAGTTTCGGCAGCCCACGGACGTCACGTGGGATCCGCAGGGCGACATCTTCATCAGCGACGGCTATATCAACTCGCGCGTCGCCAAATTCGACAAGAACGGCGACTGGGTGAAGTCGTGGGGCGAGCGCGGCACCGAGACCGGGCAGTTCAACACGCCGCACACGATCGCGGCCGACGCAAAAGGCAATATCTACGTGGGCGATCGCGGCAACCGCCGCATCCAGGTGTTCGACTCTGACGGCAAGCATCTGCGCACGATCACGATCGACGTGCCGTGGGACGCGACGCAGAAACCATGGTTCGGCAACATGCCCACGCCTGAAGCGCAGAAGGCGCAGGCCGGCGCGCCATGGGCGGTCTGCATCACGCCGTCGAATGCCAGCGGCACGCAGTACCTCTACTCATCGGACGCCTATCCCGGCCGCGTCTACAAGCTGGCGCTCGACGGGACGGTGCTCGGATGGCTCGGACGCGCGGGTCATCAGATGAAGCAGTTCGGCTGGATTCACGAGATGGCGTGCCCGTCGGAAAACGAGCTCTACGTAGCCGAAATTCTCAACTGGCGGGTGCAGAAGTTGACGCTGAAGCCGCCTCCCTCCACTACATCACGATAAGGGTTCAAGGGTTCAAGGGTTCAAGGGTTCAAGGGTTCAAGGGTTCAAGGGTTCAAAGGTGCGAAGGTTCGAACCTTTGAACCTTTGAACCCCGAACCTTGAACCCTTGAACCCTTGAACCCTTGAACCCTTGTCGTTATTCGACAGCAGCGAAGTCAAGTCGAATGACCGTCGTTTCGCGGCCGTCGATCGTGATCGTGAGATTCCGAGCGGTCTGCCCAATCATCGCCGCGTCGAACACGCCCTCGACAATTGCTCCCAGAATCGGCTGACGATTCCCGGCCTCGGGTGCGGTGGTTCCAAGCGACAGCACAGGGTCCTTCAGCACGCCGATCCGGGCGGCGTCGGCGCGCGGGCCATCAAGCGTCACGTCGACACTTGGAAGGCCAATGTAGGTGTTTTGCGGATGAAAGCGCAGCCGCGCCACGACCGACACACGCCCCTTCCATGGCGAGACGCCGTCCTGCGCGAGGCGCACGCTGTAGGCAAACATGCGATCGCCGCGGCGGATGTGATCTTCCGCGACGAGCACAAGACGGCGCAACTCGGTGACAATCTCGACGCGTTCCACGATTGGATTGGACGATGAGGAGATGTAGGGGGCGTGAAAGCGAGCGCGTTCCGCATCGCTCGCGCGCGCTATCGTGAGCGCGCGGTCGACATCCGCGGGCGTGAGCGTCAGGTTGATCGCGCCGACGGAGGCGCGCGCCGCGACCGCTGCGGTCACGATCGCAGCGCAAAGGAATCTACATCTCCACGTCACTTGTCACAGCTTCACATCGACACATCACATCGAACATCGCGCCTTCAGATCACCGTACCACTATCTCGTCGCAGCTTTCCTGACATATTTCTTCACGGCCTTTGGACCAACCTCCGCGCCGTAGATATTCCCGGCCGCATCCGCCGCAACCCCTTCGGCCGCGCTCGTGCCCGTCGCGTTGGCGTCGGGATCGGGAATGAACGCGACCACCTTTCCATCTTTCGCGCTCCCGATGCGAATACCGCGCTTCCAGTCTTTGTGTCCCGGATTGACCGTGCCGGATTCGGAGTCGGCCACAAACAGCGTGTCATTCTTGTCGATGAACACGCCGCTCGGCCGGCTGAACTGCGGCCAGGCTGCGATGAACTTCCCGTCGGTCGTCACGATCTCGACGCGATTGTTGCCGCGATCCGCGACGAACAGACGGCCCTGGGAGTCGAGCGCCAGGCCATGTGGCTGAATGAACTCGCCCTGGCCTGATCCGCGCTTGCCGAATTGACCGAGATGTTTTCCGTCCTTGCTGAAGTGCACGATGCGGTGGCTCATCGTGTTGTCGTTGTGCCCTTCGGCCACCAGAATGTCGCCGTTCGGCAGCGTGATGACGTCGTTCGGCTGATAGAACGATGCCGGATCGGCCACCTCGGTCGCGGGGTTGCCGCCAGCTTTGCCGAGCGTCAACAGCACCTTGCCGTCAGGACTGAATTTGACAACCTGATGGCCAACGACTTTCGCAGGCGCTGGCGGCAGAGGCGAATCGGGCGCTGCGCCGCGCGCCCTGCGCGGCAGGTTGTCCTGACCGTCGGTCACCCAGATGTTGCCGTCGCGATCGACGTGAATGCCGTGCGGAAAGACGAACATTCCGGCGCCGAAGCTCTTGACCAGCTTGCCGGACGCATCGAAATGGAAAACGGTGTCGAACTTCGACATCTCGCCTTTCGTCGCATCCCAGCACGAGTTGGCGCTGCAGCGTTCGGCAACCCAGATGGTCCGGCCGTCCTTGTCGATGTCGACCGCGCTCGTTGAGCCCCACGTGTGGCCCTCTGGAAGTTTGAAGATGTTCCCGACCGTGTCGTACGGATTCGGCAGGTCGTTGGTCGGCTGCACACTCGCCTGCGCGGGCGCGGCAGGCGATGTCTGCGCATGCAGAATGGCTCCGAGCGTTGCCACACTGGCAACGGCAGCAAGCGTCAAAGCAGTTCGACGAATGTGTGACATGGCGCTTATTCTATCCGCTCCATTCGCTCGAGCAGACGCGGTAAGATCTGGCATCAACCACGTCATGCATCGCGCTCCGAGGAAATGGTCGTGGTAGACAAGCTGATCGGCCAGAACTACACGCCTCCCGATCTTGTCGCCAAGGTGA
>DASPWV010000793.1:0-3745 GCA_035637635.1 Vicinamibacterales bacterium
CGCGTGGGATCGAAGCTCGCCAGCGTGAGGCCGCCAGTCTTTCGCGTGTCGTTGTGACAGCCAACGCAGTACGTCGCGACGAGCGACGGTTGCGTGTCGGACGGCGGCTTTGCGTGCGTCGCAACCGGTTGGATCACTTTCGGAGGCGCTACACTTTGCGGTGTCTTGGCTTGGGGAACCACCGGCGCAGAGCTCTGCGCGATGCCGGTGAGCCCGAGTACCACAACACCGAGCAGGGCCGCGGCAACCTTTCTCATTCAACCCCCTGGAACGCAAAAAAGACGAGCCGGAGTACGACCCCGAGATTAGAGCTGGATCTTAGAAGTATAGCCCTGCGGACCGGCGAAACCGGCGTATTTGTTGTCACAAATTGTGTTTTGCGGCCCCCACTTGAAGGCCGCCGTGCGGTAGGCTGGTCGCTTCGAGGATCGCCGAGCAGGCGGTCGCCGCCACCTGGGCGCTGGCCGTGGCTTCGGCATCGCCTAGGCCTAGTCTGTTGCGTCTTGTGCAACCCGACGTTAGACGACTACCGAAAGGAACGGCACATGATTCGTCTTGCACGACCGGCGGTGTGGATCGTTTTGATTGCGCTCTTCTCTCCGGCGCCGATCTCCGCTCAGACAACCACAGGGACGATTCTCGGCGAGGTCAAGGACGCGACGGGTGGCAGTCTTCCCGGCGTCACAGTCACGGCATTGAACCAAAGCAACGGCGCGACGCGCGAGACTACCACCGACGCGCTTGGTACGTATCGCTTCACCGCGATGCCGCCAGGTACCTACACCATCAAAGCGTCGCTCAGTGGATTTCAGAGTGCCACTCAAGCCGACATCCGCCTGCCGATCGCGTCGCAGGTGACGGTGCCGCTCACGCTGACAGTCGCGGGTGTCGCCGAAAGCGTGACCGTCACCCAGAGCGCGCCGCTGGTGGATCTCACCGAGCAGGTCGTGCGCACCAATATCGAAACGAAACAGATCGAATCGCTGCCGCTCAAGACACGCGACTTCCTGGATCTGACAATGCTCGCGCCCGGGGTTGTGAGCGATCAGGGCTCCGCGTCCGCCGGACAGACCGATTCGATTTCTTTCGGCGGCATGAGCGAAAACTACAAATCGGTGTGGCTCGAAGGGGTCGACTTCAACGACGAAGTGACAGGCGGTGGAAGCTCGTTGTCCTCCGCCACGCGCATTGCGCTCGCCTCCGAGACGATCCAGGAGTTTCAGGTGATGGCAAACTCCTACTCCGCCGAGTTCGGCCGCTCCGCGTCGGGCGCGATCAACATCGTCACGAAATCCGGCGGCAACAACGTGCATGGCAGCGCCTTCTATTTCCGCCGCGATGACGCGTTCGAGAAGCCGAACTACTTCGCCGAGCGCGTGCCGCCGTTCAAGATCGAGCAGTACGGCGCCACCGCTGGCGGACCGATTCGGCAGAACAAACTGTTCTACTTTGGCTCCTGGGAGCGACGCGCCAACAACCGGTCCGTGCAGGTGAACATCCCTGTCTCGATTCGGGACTTCGTGAACGCGCTCGGCTACGACACGCGCACCGACGTTCCGGTGACGACCGACGAGCACAACGTGTTTGCGAAGGGCACGTATCTCGTGAGCGGGAATCACAACGTCAATGCGTCCTACATGTACGATCACCGCGATCTCTTCAACCAGCAGACCGGCGGCGAGAGCGCCGGAGATCACGGCTACGACGACCAGCGCCGCGCCTGGTTCCTTGTCACGAATCTCACGTCGGTGCTGCGCACCAGTCTGGTGAACGAGCTGCGCGTCAGCCTGTCGCATCAGGGGCTGGATCGCGTGCTGCCGGCGGGAACGGTTTCGCGCCCCGAGATTCGCTTCCCGACCGTCCAGTTCGGCCGCGCCAGCAACGTCCCGCAGGGACGCAGCCAGGACAACTACATCGTGACCAACGCCACAACCATGCACTTTGTCGCGAAAGGCGCACACGATCTGAAGTTCGGTTTCGAGGCGAACATCGTGCCCACGACAAGCACGATCAATCAGTCATTCAATGGCCTGTTCGAGTTCCTGCAGGACCGCCCGGTCGTGGCCGGCGACCCAACGTCGTTGCCGTTCCGATTCACGCAAGGCATCGAGCTCAGGGGCACACTCGCGGCGATGAACCGCGACGTCAACATCTACTCCGCGTTCGTCAACAACCAGTGGCAGCCGCGAAGCGACCTGACGATCAGCCTCGGCCTGCGCTACGATTTTCAGTTCTGGCGCGCGGACTTGAACGGCGCCGACATTCCAGACGACGTGCCAATCGAGCAGTTCTGGATCCGTCATACGACCGGCGATTTGAAAGGGCAGAATTTCAAGCCTGTCCCGAACGATCTCGATAACTTCGGGCCTCGCCTCGGAGTGACCTGGGATCCGTTCGGGAACGGACGAACGGTCGTGCGCGGCGGCTACGGTATTTATTACGACCAGATCAACACCACTACGTTGCGATCGGTCGTTGCCGGCTACCCCGGGTTCATCACGACGCAGATCGCGAACGATTCGCGCTCAGGGGCGCGCATTCCGAACGACTTCTTTCCCAACCTGCCCACCATCACGTTTGCGGAGTCGGTCGGCACATCGTTTCGCATTGCGAGCCCCGACGCGGAATCGCCGTTCACGCACCAGTTCACCGCCGGCACGACGCGCCAACTCGGCAACGAGTACGCGTTGTCATTCGACTACGTCTACATGCGTGGCGAGCACTTCCCGGTCACGCTCAATGTCAATGCTCGTCGCGCGGACGGCACGTTCCCTCTACTCGCGTCAGGATTGCGCCTGTTGCTTTACGAGGATGCGTCGCCGATTCGAATTCATCAGGGACAGATTCGCCTGCAGAAGCGGTTCGCCAATCGCCTCGGCTTCCTGCTCGGATACACCGTCGGCAGCGCAAAATCGATTGCCGACAACGGCACTCCGTCCGACAAGTACAACCTGATGGCGGACTGGGGGCCGACGGCCAACGACGTCCGGCATCGCGTCGTCAGCAACGTGATCTACGAGTTGCCCTACGGCGTCCAGATCGGCGGCATCGTCACCGCCAACTCCGCGCCGCCCTACAACATCACGACGGGAACCGACGTGAACCGCGACGGCGACAACAACGATCGGCCTTCCGGCGTTGACTACAACACCGGCCGCGGCGATCGCTTCTTTCAGACCGACATGCGCCTCTCGAAGAAGTTCAGTTTTGGGAAAGCTCGCGCGGAAGTGCTGTGGGAGATGTTCAATCTATTCAACACCGTGAACTTCAACAACTTTCAGGGCAATCAGAGCGCTGCACCCGGAACGACGGCGACGGGCATCCCCACCGGCTTCGGCCGACCGAGGCAGGCGTTCGACGCCTTCCAGGGGCAGCTCGGTTTGAAGTTGATGTTTTGATCGATGGCTCGATTACCCTGCGGACGGTCGCAGTCTAGCGCCACCGTTGGGCTGATCAATCTGGCTGCGTAACTGCTGGCGTTGCGAAGTCATAGAAGACACGGAACAGATTGCCATCTGCGCGCTGAGCGCTGCGGTAACAGCATCGGTAACGAACGAAGATAAACGCCTCGAGGAAGCTGTTCTGCAATTGATCGCTTACTGCGCCGCTCGACGACGGAGGCGTTCGGCGAGCACGGCCCACGAGATGCCGCAGTCTGGCAGACCTGGCTGCTCGTCGCCGGCGCGAGAGCTGATCGTCTGCACCTTCCGGAAACCGGCACGCTGCCAATCGACGCCCTTCATGA
>DASPWV010000794.1:0-3100 GCA_035637635.1 Vicinamibacterales bacterium
GCCACGAACCTCCCGCGTCGAACGACACGTACACACCTGTTTCGGTACCGGCGTAAAGCAATCCCGGGCGCACCGGATCTTCACGGATCACGCGCGCAAAATCATTTTGGCGGATTCCGTTTGTGATTTTCTGCCAGGTGCGGCCGTAGTCGGTGGTCTTGTAGAAGAAGACGCTGCGATCGCTCACCTTGTAACGATGCGCTGCGATGTAGGCCGTCCCGCGATCGTGCGGCGACACATCGATGCCGCTGATCGTTGTCCATTCGGGCAGATCCTTCGGTGTGACGTTCTCCCACGTGGTGCCGCCATTTCTCGTCAGCTGCAGGGTGGTGTCGTCCGAACCGAACCACAGCTCTCCTTTCTCGAGTGGCGACTCGGCGATCGACTGCGCGAGGCTCACCCAGTACAACGAAGACGTGAACGATGTAATCGGACGTCCTGGGATCTGCTGCATCTTGTCCACGCGATTGCGCGTCAGATCCGGGCTGATAGGCTCCCACGAATACCCTTCGTCGGTGGTGCGGAACACACGATTGCCTGCCGTGTACAGCACGCCGGGGTCATGCGGCGAGAGAAGGATCGGGAACGTGTAGTAGAAGCGGTACTTCACGTCCTTTGGCGGCATGCTGAACTGGTCCATGGGCCAGACGCTGATCGTCGGCGCCTGCCCCGTTCTCCGATCCCAGCGAGCGATGTTCGTGCGGTCGCCTGCGTACACAACGCTGCCGTCCGGTTTCACGGCCGTCTGTCCGCCTTCACCGAAGTCGATCGGCTCGCTCTCTTTCCATGCAATTGCGGCATCGCCGGTGCGGCTGGGCATCGCGAAGTGACTGTTGTCGTTCTGCGTCGCGAAAATCCAATATGGGCTCTCGTTGTCGATTGCAAGACTGAAGAGGCAGGCGGTCGGTTGGTTGTACAGAGAGGACCATGCACGGCCTCCGTTCAGAGAAACGGCCGCGCCTCCGTCGCTGCCTTCGATGATGCGTTGATTGTTCCTGGGATCGATCCACAGCGAATGGTGATCGCCATGAGGCATCGGAACCGCGTTGAACGTGGCTCCTGCGTCCGTGGACTTCCAGAACGTGTAGTGCTGCACGTAGACGGTGTCGGGATCCTGCGTGTCCGCGATCACATGCATGAACGAGGAAGCATCCCGTCGAAAATCACGGCGCTCGGTGATGCGCGTCCACGTCTGGCCGCTGTCATCCGAACGAAACAACGCGCCATCGTCCGCCTCGACGAGCGCCCAGACGCGGCTGGGGCGCGCAGCCGACACTGAGACGCCGATTCGTCCCACGATGCCTTTGGGGAGACCGCTGTTGTGCGTGATATCGGTCCACGTGTCTCCGCCGTCCGTTGACTTGTACAAGCCGCTGTCCGGCCCACCGCTAATCTCGTCCCATGGCAGGCGCTGAAGTCGATCGAGCGCTGCGTACATGACGTTCGGGTTCGTCGGATCCATCGAGAAGTCCACCGCGCTCGCAGAATCGCTCTTGAAGAGCACCCGCTGCCACGTCTTTCCGCCGTCCTTGGTGCGGAAGACTCCGCGTTCGGGATTCGTGCCGAACACGTCACCGGCCGCCGCCACGTACACGATGTCCGGGTTGCGCGGATGAACCTTGATCTTCGCGATGTGTCTGGTTTCCTTGAGTCCGACGTTGGTCCATGTCTGCCCGCCGTCCGTCGACTTGTACACGCCATCGCCAGGGGTCAGGTCTTGACGTGGGCACGCTTCGCCTGTGCCGACGTAGACGACTGCGGGATTCGAGGGCGACACGTCGATCGCGCCTACCGGCGCCGTGTTGAAGAAACCATCCGAGACGTTTCGCCAGTAAGTGCCGGCATCCTCGGTTTTCCAGACGCCGCCGTGGCTCGCGCCGAAGTAAAACACGAGCGGGTTCTGAGGATCGCCAACCACGGCCGGCGCGCGACCGCCCCTGGGTGGACCGACGAATCGCCAATCCAGCGCGGTCAAATACGAGGCATCGACATTCGTTGCAAAGTCCACTCGCTTTGTGGTTGCCGTTGACCCGGCGCTGCCTGATTCTGCCGCGCGACAACCCGACAGAATGCTCGCGAGCGCGCAGCAGGTAACCGTTGTCGCGACGATTGACAGATTCGTCTTCATGGCACACCCCGTCGCTGAATGCGTTGATTCAGGCTTGCGAACGCCGAATGGAAGCCGGCGTGCGGAGCAACAACCGGCAGACGAACACGAGTCCCATCAGCGCCATGGCCGCAGCCGCGCCGGTGAGCTGCTGCACCAGCGAGTCGGGGAGCGCCGACGCCGTGTCCGTCGACGCTGTGGGAGACACGCTCGAATGAACGAGGCGGCCGTCGATATAGACGATCTGCGGAATCGCGCGGTAATCGAACGGATGTCCCTCGAGAACGACGAGATCGGCATCCTTGCCTGCATCGAGGCTGCCGATGCGCGAGCCCATATCCGACATTTCCGCCGGATACAACGTGACCATCTTGAGGGCTTCTTCCTCCGTCGCACCGTTCCGGAACGCCCACGCGGCATTGAGCACCGTTTCGCCGTCGAGACGCCCGGTCGGTGTCGCGCGTCGTGATGCGCCGGGTCCGAAGAACCCGACTTTGAGGCCGGCGCGGCTCAGAATCGCCGCGCTCTGCATGTTGTAGTCGTCACCGCCGCCGCGGATGTCAGAGGTGTAGGTGCCGGCGTCGCCAAGGATGATGCCCTCGACGCCGGCCGCAGCCAGCTCCTTGGACAGCCGGTGCGCTTGAACGGCGCCGCTGACGATGAAGCGGAGGTGGAAGTCGCGCGCGAGATCGATCGCGGCGCGAATCTCGTCGGTTCGCTTGGCGTGCACGATAACCGGCACCTGCCGCGCCAGCGCCGGCCGCAGCGCCTCGAACCGCTGATTGAACTCGCGCGCTCCGCCGGCGATGTACTGCTGCGCGGCAGTCAGCGTGTCGCGGATCTGCTTGACGGCCGCTTCAAGAGTGAGTGGCTGCTTGTTCTTGTTCTGCCGTCCCCAAAACTCCGTCGCATCGCGCGTCAACGAGATCACGAGGGAGCTCGGTTCGCGCCGCACCATCTGCTCGACATCCATGCCGCGGCTCTTCACGACGA
>DASPWV010000795.1:0-4410 GCA_035637635.1 Vicinamibacterales bacterium
CGCTACGTCCAGGTTCGACAGTTCGCTAAGTCCACACTTCGACGGTTCGCTAAGTCCAGGTTCGACAGTTCGCAAGTCCACAGTTCGACGGTTCGCTAAGTCCAGGTTCGACAGTTCGCAAGTCGACAGTTCGAACAGTTCGCAGGTTCAAGGTTCGACAGTTCGCAAGTCCAAGGTTCGAAGGCGTCCGCACGCGAGCCCTTGAACTCGACCGCTCGAACCCTCGAACTCGGAACACCCGAACCCTCAAACCTCGAACTCCCAACGTCGAACTCCCAACGTCGAACTCCCAATCTCGAACTCCGAACCTCGAACTCCGAACCTCGAACGTCGAACCTCGAACCTCGAACCGTTCACTTGTGGCGCTTTTTCAGCCGCTGCAGCTGTGCCTCGTATTCCTTCGCGAACTCCTCGCCGAAGAGCTTCCGGAACGCCTCTTCGGGATCTTTGACGAGTTCTTCGCGAAAGTCGCGATACAGATCCCAATAGCGAAGTTTTGCCGGCACACCCAGCAGGCCGCCGCCCCTTTTCAACTGTCGATCGAACTGCTCCTGCAAGCGATCGGCGTCGAATTCCGCGAGCATCGATTCGAATGCGGTGCGCATGCCGGCCAGCATGGCGACCTGATGATTTCGCAGGTCGTCGAACGCATCCTGGAACGCGTCGACGGCGTTGAGATAGGCAGCGTTGCGCTTCACCAGCAAGTTGTGCAGCGCATCGTCGACGTTGGCGGAGAACTTGAGCGGGTTGTTATCGGCCGCGCGAAACTGCGTCATGCGCATGCGAAATTCGTCTTTGATCTGCTGACGCGCGCGAAGCACCTCCATCACGCCGGCAACGACGACCCGCAGAATCTCGCCGAAATTACGCGCCAGCTCCGGTGTCACATCTTCGGGATCGAGACCGGCGCCGGACAGCACTGATCGCAGATCGACGTTCGGACCAACCGGCCTTGCGGACGGTCCGCTTGGCGGAAGGACGGCTTCGCCGGATGATGGAGGCGTTTCGACGGAGCGCGATTCCGGCGCTGGCTCGATCGGTGGCAACGTCGTTGGAGTTGCAGGCGGTGCCGCCGAAGGAATCGGATCGAGCAGCGAAGAGTGGATCGCCTCCGAAGCAGTGAGCTCCGGTTCGGTCAGGGTGGGCGCGGGCGCAGCGATGGGCTCGTCAAAGTCCTCGAAGACGGGAACAGGCGCCTCGCGAGGCTTCTCGCTTCGCTCCGGAGGAACCGGCGTCGGCGCCGGGGGCGTTGAAAACGACGGAGCCACGCGCCGCGGGTCCGGCGGTTCGTCAGGGCCGAGCGGATCGTAATCTGCCGGAATCATGAAGGGATCCGCGGGCGCGAGAGGCCCGGGCGACGGCGTGGGCGTCACGACGTCGGGCGGCTGGTAATGCGCCCGGAGCGGTGAGCTCAGTTCCAGATCCTGCGCTTTTGGCGCGTTTCGCGGCGGTGCGAGCTTTGGCGACGGATCGAGAAGCTTCAGTGGATCGACCTCATGCTCGCGCGCAACGTCCGCGTGCGGATCGAGTCCTGGTGACATTCCAACGGGCCCGGCCCTGCCTTCGCCGAAAGGATCGTCGAGGTTGAATGGATCCGATTCGTCGAACGGACTCACCGCACGCGGCGCGGGAATTGGGGATGGCCGGCGTCCGGCCGGAACCTGCGACTCGCTGCTCACCGTAACCTGAATGACGTACGGATCAATGAGAATGGAATCGCCCGATTTCAGCGCGTAAGGCCGGCCCTTCACCAGCCGCGTGCGGGACGAGTTGAGGAAGACACCGTTGGTGCTCGTGTCTTCGATATAAAAGACGCCGCTTTGATAGCTGACGATCGCGTGGCGGCTGGACACCTTCGAGTGCGGCAGGACCCACGCACAGTGTTTGTCGCGGCCGATCAATCCCCCCTCAGGGCCGAACACCTTCCGGCTACCTGACCCGAGCTGGGCGGCTTGCGTGCCCGTCGCTTCGAGAGTGAGAACCATCCAATCGTTCAGTTTATTACACGGCCCCCGCAGCCGCCGCGCTCCCTGCCGCTGTCGCCAACCCGCCTAACTTCGCGTGATGACACCGGAAAGAAGCGTCGCCAACCGCGAAGCTCCATCGCCAGGTGGCGGCTCCGCGAACCGAATGCGATGGACGACGTCTTCGCCCCACAGCGAGCCGATCGCGAGAAGCAGTTGAAGATCGATCCCGGCGGTCCCCCGCGTGAGCGTTTTGCTGAAGAACTCTTTCATCTCCGCATGACTCAGTTCGCTCAGGAGCCGCGTCTGACGACCCACTTTGAACTCGTGATTGGGGATGACGACGCTCTCGAGCAGAGTGTCGAGGAGCCGATCGCGCCACGCCGTTGACAGGAGAGGAAAGACCGATCGGAACCAGAACGTGCCGAGAAGTTTCTTCACCTCACCGCCGTCGACTGGAATGCGTGCGTCGCCGGCGTTTGCGGCGAGCGCAAGCGCCGCGCTGTCTGCACGATTCAGAGCTCTCGCGAAATCCCAAATGCTGTTGAAAGCCGGCGCCTGCGTCGCACTGGCAGCCTGGTCGACGAGAGGCGCACGCGGCAGCGGTGCTTCCGCGACAGCTTGCCCGGACTCGTCGGCTGCGACCGACCGTCCGACGTCGGTCGAGGCAATCGACTCCGGCGCAACCGCGTCGACGCGATCGCTCGACAGCGACACCTTCTTTTGCAGGCTCCAATCGATCTGCAACGGCTCGTGCACGCCGGTATGCTCGGCGAAGAGAGCCGTAATGCCCCACGGCTTGGGTGTTTGAAAGGCTCGGGCGTACAGCGGGTTGTAAGGATTGTCACTCGAGCCTTCGAGCGCCAGAGCCGCAAGCCGGCCTTTGATTTTTGCGTCCACGAGATTCGACCAGTCGCCCTGAATGCAAACGAGCGACGTGCCGACGGGTCTGCTGAACGCGTAGTACGGATTGTCCCAGCAGCATCGAACCGCCGTTTCGATGGCCGCATCGCCCGGCTCCTCGTGCGGTGCCGGATCGATCTCAGAAAATCCAATCCGCAGCCGGCCGTCGCCGGCCAGGAGCATCGACAGGTCAGACGGATCGACCTGGGAGAGATCCCACAGTACATAGAGCAAACCGCGCAGACTCCGTGCAATCGGAAGGTTCATCCGCTCCCACACGACTGCTTGCGACTGCGGGTCGCGATCGGAATAGCCGCGATCGTTGAGGATTTCGATCAGCCGGATTCTGGCAGCATCGAATTGCCCGGTGACGCGTAAGGCGTGATCGTAGCGGCGCTTGTCCACTTCGTGCCGCTCGAACGATGGCCGGACGAACACAGGGATCACGAGTTTCTGTTGCGCGCGCGCAATTTGCGCAAGAGGGAACATTGTGCCGGCGCCCGTCCCCTTACCGCCGGTGCCGATGAGGATAACGACCGAGTACCTTGCCAGCAGCCGTTCGACATCCGCCTGCGATTCGTCCAATGCACGCAGTGCCACATCCGGACTGTGTCTGGACCCGAGACGCTGGGTGGTCACCGCGCCAATCAGCACGCGCTCTTCCTTCGGCAGGTCAGCGAGAGAAAACTCGTTCGTGTCGAGAAAGCGAGTCGTGATCGCACGACGAAGTCGCTCCGCATAGCGCGCGTCGGTCTTCTGCGCCACCGCCACGTCGCGGGCGAACAGCGTCTTCAGCGAGCGCAGAATGTTGCCACCACCACCACCGGTACTCAGGAGAAGAATGTTCATTTCACACCTTCCGTGTTCTTCGGCTTTTCGTGTTTTCGTGTGCTTTCGTGTTTTCGTGCGATTTCGTGTTTTCGTGTAACCGGGATCACCACCCACTGGCCTTCCGACCGAAAGCCATCGCAGACGACAAGCTCGTCATCCAGCGACTGCAACACGTGCTGAACGTCGTATTCGAAGTTTCGCCGGTGATCGGAAAGATTCGGGTATCGCCGTCCGGCGCTCGGCGCGATCAGAATTTCGAGCCGCTGGAGATCGGGCACGAATCGGAGCCGCGCTTTGATCGGCACATCCGAGGGATGTTGAAACAGCGGCCGCGCGAATGCCTGCACGAACTCGTCGCCCGCTCGCCGGAGATCATCCGGCACCGGTCGTGTTGCCGCGAGATAACCGTCCATGAGCAGCAACGACAGCAACAGCAGCCAGACGCCCACACCGACGCGCGAGGCAAAGCCGACGTCGAACGCTGCAGCCTGCAGAATCCCGGGACGAGGCTTACTGGCGGCGGCAGATGCTGGCGATTGCACGCGTGAGACTGCCGTGCCCGGCAGCTGCGCGGACAGGCACGCCCGCCAGCGCGCGAGCAGCACGCCGTACTGAGACTTGGGCACGAACCGTTGCGTGATTGGGTCGAGGATTTGGAACCAGGGGGCAAAGCGGTTTGCCGCATCGCCGGTCATCCGCAGCGCGAGGCTTG
>DASPWV010000796.1:0-2627 GCA_035637635.1 Vicinamibacterales bacterium
TCTCGCGCAGCGCGGCCAGACGATCCGCCGGCAATTCGTAGATGCGACGGATGCGCAGCGGGTTCAGGCCGGGCCGGCCTGGAATATCGGCGTGGGCAGCACTGGCGCCGCTGCCCTCCCGGAACGTCGACGCGCACCCGATGAGCGCAACGCGGCCGTTTGCCGTATCGACATACCGGGGCGCGCGTGCCTGTGCAAGGTTGATCCCCGCGCCCGCGGCGACGATCCCTGCGTCGCGCAGATGCCGCAGCGTGGCCAGCAACCCGCTATGGCCATAGTCGAGCGCGTGATTGTTTGCGATGGTCGTGAGATTGAATCCCGCCCAGCGCAAATCGGCAGCGATGCGCGGGTCGGCAATCAGATTCAGATCGCCGCACGCGCCAGTCTCGGCGGGATAGCCCTCCAGGTCGTGGAAGGTCATCTCGCAATTGAAGAACCCGACGTCGGAGCTCTGAAACATTTTCAGCAGTCCCACGATCTCCGGCTGCGTGAGTCCGCGAAGCGGACGCGTGATGATCGCATCGCCGCCTGCGGCAACGGTCACGGCACGGCCGCGCGCGCCGAGACGCGGCGCAACCGCCAATCCCGCCGCGGCGAACATCGTCGAGCACAGGAACTCTCTTCGTCCCGCGCCCTCACTTACGCGCGTCACTTTCACTCTCTCAGAACGAGATGCGTCCCGCGACCTGAAAGCGGCGCGGAGGGGCGGAGCCGGTCGGCTGCATGAACGTCGGAAGCGGCGTATCAGCGAGGCCCCACACGCTGTTCACGCCGCTGACGTTGAACCGGTTCGTCAGGTTGAACACCTCGAAGCGGCCCTCGAAGGCGGCGCCACCGAACCGGAAGCGCCGCACCAGGCTCATGTCGGCGGTCATCGTCGCTGGACGCCTGAAGCTGTTTCGCTCAGCGATCCGTCCGTTGATGACCGGCCGTTCGCGGGTGTTGCGATCCCCGTTGATATCCTGTCCGATGCGCGGATCGACGGTGGCGCCGGATCGTGCCCGGATGATTCCGGAGACCTGCAGATCCCAGGGCAGTCGAACGATCCCGTTGAGCGAGAACTGGTGTGGAATGTCGGTGGATCCGCGCCCTACTTCCATTTCGCGATTATTGGGATCGAGCGGCAGCGAGTTGCCGTCGCGGAAATCATCGCCATTGTTCCGGAGCCGCGACCACGTGTACTGCCCCTGCAGGCTGAACTGGTTGGCAAAGCGCCGGTTGATCTCGAGCCGCAGCGCCTTGTAATCGGACCAGCCACTCGATTCGAGCAGCCAGAGATTGCGATAGCCGCTGTACGGATAACCGTTCGGCAGGAAATCAAAAACCCCAGCTGGAATCGGTCGCCCTGGAACGCCAAAGGGACGCAGCGCATCGCCCTGCTGCGCGGTGCGGCGCGCGCCCGTCGAGTAGTCGAGGAACGGGGGAGAGTTGAGATCGGTCGGGACAATGATCTTGCGGCCACGGTTGTAACTGAAGTCCGCCGATGCGGAGAAGTTCTTCCACAACTCCCGCTCGAAGCCGATGGTGACATTGTGCGACTCGGGATGCTGCCGTTTGTCGGGCGCGAATTGAGCCGCCTCCAGATAGACGGCGCCCGGCGCGCCGGTGATGCCCGGCGGGAGGACCGGACCAGGCAACTTGTTCGGGAACTGCGGGAACAGCGCATCACCGGGCACAAACGTCACCGAGCGAAATCCATTGGCGTTCTGGTAGGCCTCAAACGCATCGATCGTGCTGAAGACGTCGCTGTGGAAGATGCCGAATCCGCCGCGAAACACCATACGCCCGTTGCTGGTGGGATCCCATGCGAACCCGATGCGTGGCGCGATGTTGTTGTGGTCGGGCACGGAAGATTCGTACTGGTAGCGGACGCCAAGGTTCAACGTGAGATTCTCGAGCGGCTTCCAGTCATCCTGCGCGAACGTGGCGACGTGCCACTCGTCGAGCTTGAGCTCACCACCGCCGTTCGGCCCAAAAAATCCCTGGCTGTAGCTCACCGGCCACGACGCGGGATTGTTCGGATCGTACGGAAACGGCGCGCCCGGCGAGAAGGTGTACGTGCCATCGAGATTGCTGTGAATCAGTCCGCCTGGCGTCGCGCTGTGCACGCTCGTGCCGACCTTCATCACATGCCGGTTGACATGCAGCGTCAGCTTGTCGGCGATCTGGATCATCCTGTCGGGCGATGTCTGAGCGGAGTAGCCGGGGAACGTGCCCTGCGATGGATACGTCAAGCCAATGCCGCCTTCGGTCAGCTTGGTCGCGGCGCGAATCGAGCTGTAGTCCTCGTCGGAATACGCGAACTTCACTTCGTTGACCGCGCGGTTCGACATCAGCATCGTGTACGTCGTCTGGACCGTGACGTCGTCGTTGATGGCGACCGTCGGATTGTCGGCGACTGTCAGCCCGCCGATGCCGGACCGTCCCGTTTCATCGCCGATGATGAACGACCCCTCGAGCGAATGGTTGTCGTTGATACGGTGGTTCAGTTTGCCCAGGAAGCGCGTGCGGTTCGAGCCAATGGGGAACGTGCCGCGGTACTTGCCGTTGTCGATTGTCGCGGTCACAACGGCTTGCTCGTCCTCGTTGCGATACTCGAAGCTCGAGAAGAAGTGCGTGCGATTGCG
>DASPWV010000797.1:0-3078 GCA_035637635.1 Vicinamibacterales bacterium
TATGTCAATCCGCTCGCGATTTACAACCCGAACCCCGCCGGCAACACCACGGCGTCGGCCAACGCCATCCTGAACGATCAGGTCCGTCTCGCGAGTGGCGTGCGCGCCGGACTGCCGGTGAATTTCTTCGTCGTCAATCCCGACAAACTAGGAGGCGCGCAGATCACAACGAACCTCGGATCGACGGACTACCACGCGCTCCAAATTGAGTTCCGGCGACGGCTTCATGACGGGTTCCTGATCGAATCGAACTACACGTTTGCGAATGCGACTTCGACCCAGCGCGTGTCGTTCCGGGAGCCGCTCCAACCATCGCGGCCGACCGGCAACAGCGCGACCGTCCGGCACGCCTTCAAAACCAATTGGGTCTACCAGTTGCCAATCGGCCGGGGCCGCCGTTTCTTCGGCAGCATCGGCAGCGGATTGGATCGCCTCGTCGGAAATTGGGAGTTCGACGGCTCGGGTCGCGTGCAGAGCGGCCAGTTGCTCAGTTTCGGCAACGTTCGCCTCGTGGGCTTCAACGACAAAGACCTGCAAAAGATGTACAAGATTCGCAAAGACGACGCGAATCGGATCGTGTACATCCTGCCGCAGGACGTCATCGACAACACGATCAAGGCGTTCAGCACGAGCGCGACAAGTCCGACGGGCTACAGCTCGCTCGGCGCGCCGAGCGGCCGCTATTTCGCGCCGCCGAGCGGTCCCGATTGCATTCAGGTATCCTCAGGCGACTGCGCGCCGCTCAATCACTTCGTCACCGGCCCACCGTTCGTCCGATTCGACGTGAGCGTCGTGAAG
Source organism: Vicinamibacterales bacterium (assembly GCA_035637635.1). GTDB lineage: Bacteria > Acidobacteriota > Vicinamibacteria > Vicinamibacterales > UBA2999 > DASPWV01. The sequence continues at coordinate 799 of DASPWV010000797.1, forward strand.
CGCGTGCCGATTGCCGGTCGCGTCAATTTCGAATTCCGGGGCGAGCTGCTGAACGCGCTCAACAACATCAACTTCTTTCCTGTGGCCGTCGCGTCCAGCAGTGCAACGATGGGCCAGGTCACCTCCGCGTATCGCGACACGAGCGCGTTCAACACGATCGACCCTGGTGGGCGGTTAGCGCAGATCGTGACGCGCGTGACCTGGTAGGGAAAGCCTGCCTCGCCGTAGCTCCGCAGGAGTGAAGGCGGGCAAGCGAGGCACATCTATGAAACGCTACCTATTCTCTTTCCTGCTGATGGTCATGATGCTGTTCGCCGCTTCATACCTGCCGCTCGCACAGTCGACCAAGGTCCTTCGTTTCGCGCGGCTCTGGGATGGGGCGAAAACCATCACCGACGCCGTGGTCGTCATCGACGGCGACAAGATCGCGAGCGTGGGAACGGGCAATGGCGCCGTACCGAAGGGCGCAGAAGTCCTGGACCTCCGGCGCTACAGCGCCATTCCCGGCCTGATCGACCTCCACACGCACATGACGTATTACTGGGACCGCGCGCCGGGCACGAACCCGCGTGGCGGCCGCGGAGGGACGCGCCGGCTTCCCGCCGTGACGGTTCATCTCGCGGAGGACAACGCGAAGCGGACAATCGAGACCGGGGTCACGACCGCGCGCGATCTGGGCGCGCAGAATGACATGGATCTCGCGATGCGCGATCTGATCAACCTCAAAGCGATGGTCGGTCCGCGCATGTTCGTCTCAGGAACAGGCTTCTCGAAGCGCGCCGGCGCCCCCGTCGATCTGGAGGGACTGAAGAAGAACGTCGACGAGCACGTCCAGAAGGGCGTGGACGTGATCAAAGTCTACGGATCGATTGGCGGCTTCGAGAACGTCGGCACGACGCAGACGTTCAACTTCGACGAGATGAAGACGATCGTCGACGCGTCGCACGCCGCGGGCAAGAAGGTGGCGATTCACTCGTATGGCGCGTCCGGGGCAAAGGATGCGGTCGGCGCCGGCGCAGACTCGGTCGAGCACGGCATCGAGATCGACGACGAGACGTTTGCCGAGATGGTGAAGCGCGGCACGGTGTGGGTGCCGACCGTTGATCACAACCGGTATTACATCGACGCGAAGGACGAGTACGGGTTCCGCCCCGAGTCGATCCCCGAGCTCCAGAACTACATCAAAAAGAACTTCGAGGCCATGCAGCGCGCCGTGAAGGCCGGTGTGAAGCTGGGGATGGGATCGGACGCGGTGTACACGATGTTCGGACAGAACACGCGCGAGCTCGCGTGGATGGTGAAGGCCGGCTTGACGGCCGAACAGGCGTTGATGACGGCGACGACCACGGCCGCCGATCTCCTCGAAATGAAAGGACGTCTCGGCTGTCTGCAGCCAGGGTGTGTCGCGGACGTGGTGGCGGTCGAGGGCGATCCGACGAAGGACATCGACGCGGCGATCAACGGTGTGCGCTGGGTGATGAAGGATGGCGTCGTGTACGTGGACAAACGATCGACCCGCTAGCCCATATACAATCCATTCGTATACGGCATCGGGTGCTCACTTCGAGGAGCTTCGAATGCCATCGATCACGCCGAACGACTGGGCAAGGCCATTTGAACCGCGCCCGGCTCGATGACGAGATTGGGAGGAAGAAATGCGACGAATCTTGACGGTCATCATCGCGGTTGCAGTAATTGGAATCGGGGCGAACAGGGTTCTTTACGCGATCACAGGAAACTTCGTGAAAGACTTCGAGCATCCGTTCGTCGGCCTGGCGGTCTTTTACGACTCCAGCGGGGAGTTCAGCCATCGCTGCTCGGGCTCGCTGCTGTCGCCGCACGTTTTCCTGACCGCCGGCCACTGCGTATTCGGCGTCAGCTCCGCTCGTGTGTATTTCCAGCAGGACGCCGGCGCTCATTACGATCCGGCGACGCAGCAAGATCCGGTCAGCGGATACCCTGACGACTGCTTCACACAACCGTGCACGACGGGCCGGAAGCTAATCAGCTTCGGATACGCCGGTCAGTTTCTGCTCCCGAACACGCAGGATGCGGGGCTCGTCATCCTTGATCACGCGATCGATCTTCCCGAATACGGCGCGCTCGCCGAAGCGGGATCGCTCGACGCGCTCGCCAGCCGGCGTGGGTTGCAGAGCGTCACCTTCACGGACAGCGGCTATGGGCTGTCCTACACCAATCCGGCAACCACCGTCTCGTATCGCGAGCGGTTGATGGTCACCTCGAAGCTCGACAACCTGTCGAGCGCCTTGAACGACGGCT
>DASPWV010000798.1:0-3173 GCA_035637635.1 Vicinamibacterales bacterium
TGGAGCGCGGCGATCCGTCCGTGATAGGCGAAGCCGTCGGTCACTGCCCGGCCCTCGTCGTGGTCGTAGATCGCGACGGGATAGGTCAGGCCGTCTTTCTGGCGGCCGTTCAACACGTCTGCAGGAAGCGCGAAGAGTTCGTTCAGCGAACCGCCGCGCCATCGACCGTTCTCCCAGTAGCCCTCGCGCTTCATCCAGCCGTAGTTCTCGCCGTTTCGAACGATGTTGATTTCCTCGACGTTGCTCATCCCGATATCAGAGGCGAACATCGTCCCGTCCGTGTCCCACGACAGTCGGTGCGCGTTCCTGAAACCGTAGGCGTAGATCTCGCCAAGCGTTTGCGGATCGCCGTCCGCGGCGAACTTGTTGGCCATCGAAATCGTGTAATCGCCAAGCCCCTTTACGCCACGCGTCACGATTGGACTGCGCGGATCAAAACGGAGAATTGCCGTGATGATGGAATCGAGGCGCTGCGTCTGGCTCGCGGTGCTCGAGTTCGGTCCCCCGCCGTTGCTGAAACCGTGATCGCTCCCGCTCGTGTAAAGGAGTCCGTAGTCCGGATCGCCCGGCTTGGCGGTCGGGTTGAACTCCACCGCGCCCATCGGGTGCGTGAGGTTCGCGACGACGTGGGCTTCACGAAGCAGTTCGCGTCGGGTTCCTTCGAAGACGGCGGCAGCCGGGTTCGCAGCATGCCACTCGGTAATCACGTTATGGTAGGTCACGTCTTTCAGCGCGAACCCGGGTGGAATGAAATTGGGCGTCCGAGGATTTCCCGCGGCTCGCTCCGCGTGCACGGTGTAGAACAATCCGGTCCGTACGAACTCCGGATGAAAGACGAACCCAATGAATCCGCTCTCCAGCCGGTTGTAAACCGCGTGAGGAAACACCGCGGCGACGTTCGCATACACGTGCGCTTCGTTATCGGAGCCAATCAAGTACAGGAACCCGCGTGAATCGTTGACGAAGCGGCGGCCGTCGGGCAGATCGCGCACGTAGCTGACGCGCGCCCAGCCCGCGGGAGAGACGTCCTGATCTGCGGGACGAATCGCGCGGGTATCCGGAAGGCGCAGGAGATCCCTGATCTCGACCGCAAGCCCGCGTTTCACAATCGTCGCTGGAATCGGGTTAGTGGCGATCTGCGCCCGGACGCCGCCGGCGGTCCAGGCCGCAATCAGCAGAATGATGATGACGAACCGCATCAGTATCTGCATCGAACCCCCCGGGACTTGAAACGGTAGGAGTCTACACCTGCTTTCGAACATACCGGACGCGAGTCGCTGGCGCCCGCGCGCGTCAGGTGTTCAACGGCGATGTAAATCGCACAGACACGCGACGGACCGCTGCTTGCGTCTTCCGCCTCGTTTTCTCAGAGGATGCAGATTTGCTCCATGGCCGTCCTTTTGCTCAACCAAGATCCGCTATTTGAACTCGTCTGTGACCGTGAGGGACAGCATCATGGGCAACATTCGTTGGTATCTCACCGTGTCGTTGATCGCTGGCACTGCGTCAGTGGCGTGCGGCAATGGCGAGCGGCGCCTCTCGCCGACAAGTCCGTCAGTGGTCGCGCCCGCGAGCGCGGCCACAGACACGGCCGCCGGTGCCGTCAGTGGGCAACGCCCTGACAGCGCGAGTTGGGCCGCAGCCAGCGGGTGGACGACGGCCGCGAACTTCGAAGTGGAAGGGACGGACGTCATCACCGCGACCAGCAATCAATGTCCGAACCTCGTGATTACCGTGCGCGGCATTCCGGTCACGCTCTCGAGCAGCACGGAGTTTGCGCACAACGATTCGTGTGCGCTCTTGGCGATCGGCCAACGCGTCAAAGTGCGCGGCGTCCTGCAGACCATCGGTGGACAATTCGTCGTGCAAGCCACGCGCATCGACATCGAGCATGAAAACGGAGAGCACGAGGCCGGCGAGGTCTCGATTGGCGCGATGACCGGCGCGTGCCCCAATCTGATCCTGACCGTCCACGGCGTGCGCGTGTTGCTGAATTCATCCACGGTGTTCCAGAACGGCGCGTGCGCTGACCTGCGTCACGGCACGAAGGCCTTTATCGAAGCGACGGGCGTGATCGGCGGATTGTTTACGGCAACCCTCGTTCGCATAGTCGAACAGCCTGGGCATGGCGAAGGAGAAGGCGTCGTGAGCGCGATCAGTGGCGCGTGTCCTTCGCTGACGATGCAAGTGGGTGCATTTACTGTCATGACCTTCCCGAATACCGACTTCCACGAGGGCCACTGCTCGGACATTCACGTCGGCACACGCGTTGAAGTCAAAGGCGACACGAGTGGCACGACGGTGTTCGCCGATCGCATCAACATCAAGGGCGCTCACGACGAGTGACGACGGGCTGTTCGCTGGTCGATTAACCGATTATCGAGACGCGTCCGCTCCGAGCGGGGCGTTGTGGGCACGTCGTCCACTTTTGCTGCTGAGGGATTTGAGGCTGGCTCCGATGACCGCTAGAGCCAGCAGACTGACGAGTCGTTTTCCGCTGACTTGCGAGTGCTGGTCCGTATACAGCCGCCATGTCCTGGTGTCGGGTTAGGCACGAGATCCGTTCAGCCACGCCCAAACCAATCAAGTAAAGGCCGAGTACGGCAGGGACCTCATGAGTGTTTCGAGAATCGGACGATTCGGCAACGCCTTTTTGCCCTGCGCGTCGCCAATCAAGACAGATCAGCATGGCATCACTCGCTCAGGCGGGTACCTGCACAGCCCGTGCCCAGCCTTGACGGACGCTGCAACATCTCGACCTTACTTTTGCACTACCGGTTCCGGCGGCGCCTGCCAATGGCTAATGAAGCGTCGCCATCCGCTCGCCGGTTGCGCAAGTCCGACGGCCATCCATAAGTCGGCGCGATCGAGACCAGTCGTCCGCAACACACGTTTGCCATCGGGGTGCACGGAAAACCCCTGAATGCTGTCGGCGTCGTCGAGTTGAACCGACATTGTGCTCCGGAGTCGCGTACCTGGCGAAAGGCTCATGTCGCAAGCGAAATGGCAAGCCTCCCTTTCGGGAGGTGTTGATTGTGCGAAGCCGGCGCATTGTAATCCGAATGCGCCGATACTCGGGCCCGGTCCTGAACGCGAACGACACGCTGCGCACTCTTGCACGATGGATTTTGGGTCGGCATCCACCATACGAAGTAAAATCAGTCGGGACGCGA
>DASPWV010000799.1:0-7172 GCA_035637635.1 Vicinamibacterales bacterium
GTACTCGGAGCTAAGGGAAGCGCTCGAGAAGCTGCGTCTCAACGATTCTGCGTTCTTCTTCGAACCGGAGACGTCGGCCGCGCTTGGATTCGGCTTTCGCTGCGGCTTCCTCGGGCTCTTGCACATGGAAATCGTGCAGGAGCGGCTCGAGCGCGAGTTCGACATGGATCTGGTCACGACGGCGCCCGGCGTGCTCTATCGCGTGACCACGACTGACGGTGAGGTCATCGAAGTCGACAGCCCGGCGAAACTGCCCGAGCCCGGGCACATTGCCAAAATCGGAGAGCCGGTGATCACGGCGATGGTCCTCACGCCGTCGGAGTTCGTGGGCGGCATTCTGCAGCTCTGTCAGGACAAACGAGGCGTGCAGAAGGCGCTCGAGTACAAAGCATCGAATCGCGTGCTCATCACCTACGAGCTGCCGTTCAACGAGGTCGTGCTCGACTTTTACGATCGGCTCAAGACGATTTCGCGCGGCTACGCGTCGCTCGACTACCATGTCACCGGCTACTGGGAGTCTCCGCTCGTCAAACTGGACATCCTCGTGAACGGCGAGCCTGTCGACGCGCTCTCGATCATCGTGCACCGCGATCGCGCCTACGAACGGGGCCGCGCGCTCGCGTCGAAGATGCGGCAGCTGATTCCGCGGCAGATGTTCGAGGTCGCCATTCAGGCGGCAATTGGCGCTCGTGTCATTGCGCGCGAAAGCGTGAAGGCACTGCGCAAAAACGTACTCGCAAAATGTTACGGCGGCGACATTACGCGTAAGCGCAAGCTCCTCGAAAAGCAAAAGGCAGGCAAAAAGCGCATGAAACGCGTGGGACAGGTCGATATTCCGCAGGAAGCGTTTCTTGCAGTGCTGCGGGTTGGGGAAGAGTGATGGCGGAGGCCACGTTTCACAAATCGACCCTGCGCGAGTATTTCGAGTCGATTGTCGTTGCCGTCATCCTCGCGCTCTTCATCCGGACATTTGTCGTGCAGGCGTTCAAGATTCCAACCGGGTCGATGGAGCCCAACCTCCTGGTCGGAGATCACCTGCTCGTCAACAAGTTCATCTTCGCCCCTGCTGCCTCGCGGCTGGAGCGACTGGTGCTCCCGATGCGCGAGATTCGGCGAGGCGACGTGATCGTCTTCAAGTTCCCGGAAGAGCCCGAACGGGACTTCATCAAGCGCGTCATCGGTTTGCCGGGCGACACGATCGAGCTGCGTCAGCGGCAGTTATATGTCAATGGAATCAAGCAGGACGAGGCGTACGCGCATTATCTCTTCCCGCAGGGAGAAGGAGATGAGTCGACGGTCTTTGACGTGCGCGAGCGCTACGGGCCCGTCACGGTGCCTGCGGACCATTTCTTCATGATGGGCGACAATCGCGACAACTCGCAGGACAGCCGCTATTGGGGCTTCCTGCCCGCACATTACGTGAAGGGACGCGCACTGATGATTTACTGGTCGTTCGAGCCTCCTCCCGGCGAGCAGCAGGCTGGCCTTCCGGGGCTTGTCTCGTCACTCGGCAGCATCGTCACGTCCACGCGGTGGACGCGGTTGCTGCACCAAATCCATTGAAGACCATCATCCAGCTTCTGATCGCCGCGCTCCTCATCAACGCCTGCATTCAAGCCGCACGCGCGTACTGGGGCTTCTACGAGTTCAAGGACGAAATTCAGTTCGAAATCATTCACGGTCGAGAAGTCACCACATCTCAGTTGCATCAGCGCGTCCTGGCGTTGGCGGCTGACCGCGATGTGGCGTTGGCGCCAGAGGATGTCACCGTCAAGCAGCGCGGCTACCAAACGCTCGTGGATGTGAGCTACGTAGACGAGATCCCGTTCGTGCCGCGCGTGTACAGCCGCCCGTGGACGTTTGAGGGAACGGTGACGGGCGAGCGCCTGCGAGCGCTCAAGGACGACTCTCAACGGTAAGTCAGCTCCGCTCAAAGTTTCGTCTAATCCGATTCGATTGATCGACGGATCTCTGCGGCATCTCTGTCAACGCGCCGAAGGATCTCTTCGAGCTGAGTCGTGGTCACGGACCTGAACGGCTCGTCCCGTACGCCCTCGAGATTGATCTTGACGTTTGCTGCCGCGCCGTCCGCTGCCGCCTTCAGCAGGCCGACAGCAGCACCCACGTCGCTGCGCGCGCTGCGGTTGCCATCTTCTCCGACCGTTCGTGCAAGGCGCATCGCATCGGCCACTGCGCGAACCGTGTCCAGTGGGACCGTCGTCGCTGCCTTCAGCGCAACCTGGACGGCATCGATGCGTGCGCGCTTTTGATCATCCGTGCTCTTCGGCATGCGATAAGCGCTCATCACCTGGTCGAACGCATCCGCGTCGGTGTCCGCGAGCGCCGCGAGACGCGCTCTGACGCCCGCGAGCGCGGCACGAGCTTCAGACAATCGAACGCGCTCCTGGTCGGTTCCACGGCGGGTCCTGACGAGGCCGGCAACCATCATGAGGAGCGCCGTTCCCATCGCCCCGGCGATAGCCGCGGCCGTTCCTCCGCCGGGTGTCGGTTCAGCACTCGCCAACTGGTCGAGGAAGTCTGAGACGCGGAGGTCTGAGAAAGACATAGTTGCCAGTTGGCGGTTGCCAGTTCAAAGTTTAGTTCTCAGTTTCGCAGTCGTTCTAACTCAGATCTTCAACTTTGAACCCTTCGACTCGGGCTCAGGGTTCACCCCGAGCCAAGGTCGAGGGGTGAACTGGTAACTGGACACTGGAAACTTTTGTGTGGGGACCCGCCACGACTTGGCCGCGTTTGATGACCTGGCGAACCATCGGAGCACCAACGCGAACGATGTCGGCAAGGGCGCCGTCGATAATCACCGCATCCATCTGCTTGCCGACCTCGAGGCTGCCGATTCGATCCGCCCGGTCGATCGATGCGGCGGCGTTGATTGTCGCTGCCACGAGCGCCTCTTCGAGTGTCATGTTCATGGCAAAACACGCGAGCGTCATCACGAAGGGCATCGACGGCGTGAACCCGCCACCCGGATTGACATCCGTGCCGAGCGCGACGGCCACGTTCTGCTCGATCAGCATTCGCGCTGGAGCAAACCGCCCGAGCTTCAGGTAGAACGCGGCCGCGGGGAGCAGCGTCGCAACCACGCCCGCGGCTCGAAGACGCGCCGCATGTGCTTCGTCGACGTAGATGAGATGATCCGCGGATCGGGCTCCCAGCTCCGCGGCGACCGCGGATCCGCCGCTCAGTGCGAGCTCGTCGGCGTGCACGCGCGCTTTGAGGCCACATCGGTACGCGGCTTCAAGGATGGCGCGCGTTTCCTCCGGCGTGAACACGCCGCGCTCACAAAACACGTCGCACCACTCTGCGAGTCGTTCTCTCTGAATGGCGGGGAGCATGTCGTCGATGAGCGTGCGGACGTAGTCTTGGCGGCGCTCGCGATACTCCACCGGTATTTCGTGCGCTCCCATGAACGTCGCAGCAAGCTCGATCGGCTGTCGTGAGCCAAGCGTGCGGATCGCGCGCAGCATGCGCAGCTCCGCGTCAGTCGACAGGCCATAGCCGCTCTTCACCTCTGCAGTGGTCGTTCCACACCCGAGCATGGCGGCGAGTCGCGGCAACGCTGCTCGAACGAGATCGTCTTCGCGTGCGTGGCGCGTTGCGTCGACCGTCTTGAGAATGCCGCCGCCGCCGGCGGCAATCTCCGCATAGGTTGCGCCAGCGAGCCTCTGCCGAAGTTCGTCGCCGCGGTCGCCGGCAAAAACGAGATGGGTATGTGCGTCGACGAAGCCTGGGACCACACTGCAGCCAGCCGCATCGATGACCGTTGCGCTGTCGCTGACAGCGACAGCGGCGCGGCAGTCCTGCGCCGCGCCGACGAACACGATCTCGCCCTCTGAGGCCGCGATTGATGCACCTGCCAGCAGACCGGTGTCGCGTTGCGCCTGACCACACTTAGGCGCAGCGCCGGCGCACGTGTAGATGACGTCAGCGTTTTCGATGAGAAGGTCGACGACGATTGGGGAAATATACCGCCGCGGCGCTGGTCACATCAGCTCTGACGAAATAACTTGTCGATAGCTTCTTGTGCAACGCCGCTGATTCGCAGGCGCTTCCGGCGGCTTTTTTCACCCGACACGATGGCGATTTGACGGTTGGGGATGTTTAAGAGACCTGCAAGGAACGTGACGAGCTCGGCGTTGGCCGCTCCGTCGACCGGTGCCGCGGCCAGACGCACCAGAAGCAACCCGCCGCGCATGCCGGCCAGTTGGGTTCGTCCCGCGCGGGGAACGACTTTGACGTCGAGAACGACGCTATCGCTCACCCGAGCGCGCGTCGGTTGGGTGTGCCTGAAGTGGATGCGGCGCCGCCGGCTGCTCCGCCTGACGAGGCCGATGCAGGAGGATTTTCTCCTCGCGGCGGACCGTGTCCTGCTCGCGAACGAAGGCGATCGTGTTGTTGATCGTGGAAATGATCCCTTCGAGGCTCGTTTCCACTTCGCGCCGTTTCATGCGCAGGCCGTCGATTTCGCGCTGCACGTCTTCGAGCCTCGCCTGCGCCTTCTGAAGAATCAGATCGGAGCGCCCCTCGGCTTCGCGCATGATTTGCGCAGCTTCGCGGCCAGCGGTCTCCTTGATGTCATCCGCCAGCTTCTGAGCCGTGAGCAGCGTGTTCCGCAGGTTGACTTCCTGCCCGCGGTGCTCCTTGAGCAGGGCCTCGAGCCGCGCCACCTCCTGCCGCAGGCGGTCGGTTTCTCGGAGCGCTGTCTCGTAGTCGTCCGCGGCTTCCGCGAGAAACGCGTTCACCTCGCCGCGATCGTAGCCGCGCATCACGGTATCGAAACGTTGCTGACGAAGGTCGAGAGGCGTGACTTTCATGGAAAATCCTCGAACTTTCGAAGTGGACCTGTTGAACTTTTGAACTTTTGAACTTTTGAACTCTTGAACTCTTGAACTCTTGAACCTTTGAACCTTTGAACCTTTGAACCTTTGAACCTTTACCGTGTGCCAAATATCGCGGTGCCGATCCGAACCATGGTGGCGCCTTCTTCGATCGCGACTTCGAAATCGTGGCTCATTCCCATCGAGAGCTCACGAACGAGGTCCGCCGACACGCCGCGGTCGGCCAGCTGCATCCGGAGATCGCTCAGCCTGCGGAACCAGGGTCGTGCGTCCTCCGCGTTCTCCACGAGCGGCGGCAACAGCATCAATCCCGTCACGCGAGCCGCCTTGCATTCCGCCGCTGCTGCAAAAATCCCGGGCAGCGAATCGACTGGCGCGCCGTGCTTCGTCGCTTCGAGCGCCAGATCGACCTGCACGAGCAGCTCCGGCGTCCGGCCCGCAGCTTCAGCCGCCCGATCGACACGCTCCAGCAGATCGATCCCGTCAATCGAGTGGACGGCCCAGAAGCTTTCGGCAGCCTTCTTTGCCTTATTGGACTGCAGGTGCCCAATCAAGTGCCACCGAATGTTCATCTCGGTCGATTGCGCAATTTTCTGCAGTCCTTCCTGCACACGGTTCTCGCCAAAGTCCCGCTGTCCGGCGGCGTAAGCCGCACGCACGGCGTCGATGGGGAAGGTTTTGGAGACGGCGACGAGACGAACGCCGGCGGGATTTCGGCCGGCGCGCATGGCCGCATCGGCCATGCGCGCGCGGATGCGTGTGAGGCGGTTTCCTATGTCAGAAAACGCCAACTATTTCTTCAATTGCGCGAGCATCGCCTTCGCCTGGCCGGCGAACTGGCCGTCGGGCGCCAGCGACAGATACTTCTCGAACGATGCGACGGCCTCTGGAATTTTTCCTTCGTTGAGAAGCGCCATTCCGTACTGGAAATTCGATTCCGGGTGGTTCGGATTGGCCTTCAGCGCCTCTTCGAACTTGGCTTTGGCCTCGGGAATCTTGCCCTGGTTCCACAGGATGATGCCCTGGTTGTAAACCGCGTCTGCGCTTCCGCCGGCGCCTCCCGACGATGCCGCTGCCTTGGTGCTCATCGCGGTCGCTTCGTCAAAGCGCTTCTGGTTGTTGTACAGCGTTGCCAGACCATTCATGGCTTCCGCGTAGTCCGGTTTGATTTCAAGCGCCTTCAGCCAGGCGACTTCGGCCTGCTTGTCGTCCTTCTTCTGCAGGTACGCGTAGCCGATGTTGTAGTAGCAATCGTGGCAGTTGGGGACGACGGCGGCTGCGGCGTTGAACTTCTCGATGGCGAGGTCGTAATTGGCGGCGCGGCTTGCGGTCACGCCTTCTTCGAAGAGCTTTTTCAGCTCCACGGCCTTCGGATTTTCGCCCGGGCCGCCCGCGCCCGGCGCGAGAACGAAGTTGACTTCCTGTGTCTGACCGACGCGCACCTGCGCGGGGAACGTCTGGGTGCCGAGCTTCTCGTCGGTCGCCGTCACCTTGTAGGCGCCGGACTGCAGACCGATCTGGATGAACTCGCCTTTCTTGTCGGTCTTCGTCTCCATCTTGCGATTGATGCCGCCGGTGAACTCGATGGTGATCTTCGCGCCGATCACCGGCTTGCCGGCCGCGTCGACGACTTTGCCTTTGATCATCCCCGTCTGCGCAAAGACCGCGGGCGCCAAGAGCACAGCAAAAACGGCGGTCACGAGCGACGTACGCAACGTTCTGAACATGTCGAAACTCCTCGGGATGGTCGGCGGCCGTGAGACCGTCATTTCAGTCTACGTCATCCGGCGAAGAACCGCTCAATGGCGGTGAGGTCCTGCGCGACGGGCGCGGGCGGAAAGGCCTGGAGGAACCGGCGGCCATACCCCATGGTGCGAAGACGCGGATCGAGGACCGCGAGCACTCCGCGATCGGTCCGGTGCCGAATGAGCCGGCCAAGACCCTGAAGAAGCGTCAGGATCGCGAGCGGCACCTGATAGTCGTTGAACGCGTCGCCGCCGAGCGCGTTCACGTTTTCGATGCGAGCGGCGGTGATGGGATCGCCCGGCGACGCAAAGGGCAGCTTGTCGATAATCACGCAGCTCAGTTGTTCTCCGACGACATCGACACCCTGCCAGAAAGAGGAGGTGGCGAAGAGCACGGCGTGCGGCGTGACGCGGAACTGCGCGAGCAGCGCGCTGCGCGGAGCCGTCCCTTGCACGAGCAACGGGTACGGCACGGCGCCCATGACCGTTTCGTAGACCGCGTGCATCGTCGCGTAGCTTGTAAACAGCACGAACGCACGTCCGTCGGTCCGGCGCACGATTTCCACGACCT
>DASPWV010000800.1:0-3257 GCA_035637635.1 Vicinamibacterales bacterium
CGTTCTGAACGCGTGATATCCCCACACTTCGTTGAGGAGGTGATCGCGCTCGATGATCTGACCCTTGCGCGCGACGAAATACCGAAGCACCTCGAACTCGAGCGCCGACAAGGCGACCTCTCCGTTTTCCCGACGCACGCGCTGGCGCGAAAAGTCGATTTCGACATCGCCGAATCGATAGACGCCCGTTGTCTTGGGCATCCCTCGGCGGATCATCACCTGCAACCGCGCGAGCACTTCCTGGATGCTGAACGGCTTGGTCACGTAATCGTCGGCGCCGATCTCGAGCCCGCGAATCTTGTCGCTCTCCTGACTGCGCGCCGTCAGCATGAGAATCGGCGTGTCAATGCCGCGATCGCGCAAGGTCCGGCACACCTCCAGGCCGCCGAGCGTCGGCAGCATCACATCGAGAATGACCGCGTCAGGCCGGGTGCGCATCACCTGCATGAGGCCCTCTTCGCCGTTGGTCGCGGTCATCACCTCGTATCCTTCCACTTCGAGGTTGTCTTTGAGGCCCTCGAGGAGCTCAGAGTCGTCCTCAATGACCAAAATTCGCTTCAAAGTACGGGTCCGTCCCTTCGATGTTGAGCGGAAGCTCCACTCGAAACGTGCTGCCTTGACCTGGCGCGCTTGCAACTGAAATCTGTCCGCGGTGAGCGCGGAGCACGTGATCGACAATGGCGAGGCCGATGCCGGATCCTGTTGCCGCCAGCGCCAGCGCGCCCGGACTTCGGTAGAACTTGGTGAAAATCTTGCCGTGCTCGCGGCGCGGAATGCCGATCCCGTGATCCGTTACTTCGACAACTGCATGAGAGTTTACCGTCCCGAGCCGAATGCCGAGGTACTTCTCCCGAGGCGAGTATTTGACCGCGTTGCTAATGAGGTTGTCGAACACCTGCTGCAAGGCTTCGGCATTTCCCATCACGGGCACCTCACCCGGCGGCAGGTTGACCTGAACGACATACTTCTCGTTCGACAATTCGTGATCGAAGAGCTCGATCGACGACCGTAGCACTGCACTCAGATCGATCTCCTCGAACTGATACTGTTTGACGCCGGCTTCGATCTTGCTGAAATCCAGCAGCTCGCCGATCAGATGTCCGAGTCTTCTGGCCTGCGTGCTGATCACCTTGTGATACGCGCTGGCTTTTTCGGGTGTGCGAGCACGTCCGGATTCGAGCGTGTCGGCGAACAACTGAATCTTCGCGAGCGGCGTCTTCAGGTCATGCGAGACGCTCGCGACGAACTCCGATTTCATGCGTGACACTCGCAGCTCGCGCGCCGTGCCTCTCGCCGTCATGACGGTACCCACAATCGCGACCAGGCCGACGAGCACCCAGGCCCACCGCTGCTGCGTGCCCTCGCGCCGGACGATGGAATCGATGTCACCGGCCTCGTAGGCGATGCGCACCGTCCAGTAACGGACCTCGGGACGGAACGGGCTGAGCGACTCGAACAGGTCGGTGTCGAAGAACACGAAGGGAAACCGCGCCTCGGCCTCGTATTGCTTGAGAAGGGATCGTCCCGACCGCGACACCTCGTAACCATCCTCATTCAGGACCGAAAACGTCAGCGCAGGGAAATCGCTTTTGGTTCCCTGCCGGTTCCAATGCGTCACTGTCTGCGGAAAATAGGTCTCGCGGAGATGCTCGGGATCGGCGAGGAACCCTTCGAATCCCCACAGCAGACGCCGATCCATCTCGTCGTAGAGAAAGTGGTAGACGACGTGATAGTTGTGCGACTTGTAGGTGAAATAGGTGAACGCGAAATTCTTGCGAAGAGGCGCGAACTCAGCGGCCTGCTGTAGCATGACCGCGGCCAGATCGGGATTGAGAAAGAACCCGAGGGCATTCGCAGGTTCCGGGGCCCGAACGCGTTCAGCCGGCTGCGGCATCGATGGCGGCACATAGAACAGGAGCGGACGCTCCGGTTCGCCCGGCGGCGTCAGGCTCCACATGAAGAACGTGTCGATCACCTGAAAGTGAGGCGGTCCTTCCTTGTGCAGCGTCTCCGCGATGGTGTCGAGTTGAAAATTCTTGATCGCCGGGTGATCGACCTGCTCCAGCAGATTGAAGACCGGCGACTTGAAGTCGCGCTGAATCTGTCGCGCGGTCTCTTCGGCCGTGTTGACGCAGGCCTGCCGGAGCACGCGGGCAATCTCGAGCTCGAAGCGATCGAGCGACCGCCACCCGAGCACGATCAACCCGATGCACGACACGCCGGTCAACGCCAGCAGCACGCCGACGAATCGAAGATGCGGGGATTTCATCGGCTCTCGTGGAGAACCATACTGCGGCCGCGCGGATCCGACAAGCGGCCTGGGGAGGCAGGCCACGGCAGGACTTACAATTGATTGCAATTCCGCCGCGCGTTCGACCTCCGCCTCGTGCTAGTGTCCCACTCGCCGCGAAACGAGCGGGCGCGTTCCCCCAGGACAGAAGGACAGCAGGACATGACTGACGAAATTCGCGTGGCGATCATCGGCGTCGGCGCCATGGGTCGATTTCTTGCGCATGCCATCGATGCGGGCAAGGCGGGTTCGGTGCGGCTCGTCGCCGTGGCGGATGTTCCCGAGGCGCAGGCCCGGCTCGAAGACGTCGCCGCCCGATTCCACTGTGCCTGGACAACGGAGCCCATGCGCCTCCTCGACCACGGCCCGCAACTCGTGATCGAGACGGCCAGGATGCAGGCCGTTCGCGAGTATGCGATTCCGCTGCTCGAAGGCGGCGTTGACGTGCTCATCATGAGCGCGGCGGCGCTTGTCGACCCCGAGTTTCTCGCCGAGCTCGAGGCGGCCGTCCGCCGCACCGGACGCCGAGTGCATATTCCGTCCGGAGCCATCGGCGGACTTGACATCCTGCGTGCCGCCGCGGTCGAAGGACTTTACGAAGCGCGGCTCACCAGCTCGAAACCGCCCGCCGGGCTGCGGGGTGCCCCGTGGTTTGTCGACCATCCGGTCGATTGGGACTCCATGAAATCGCGCACGGTGCTCTTCCGTGGGTCCGTCGCAGAGGCAGTGCGCGGCTTCCCGCAGAACGTCAACGTGGCGGCCATCCTCAACCTGGCGGCGATCGGTGCGCCGCCGATATCGGTCGAGGTCGTGGCGGATCCCGATTCAAATCGCAACGTGCAGGAGGTTTACGCGCGAGGAACGTTCGGCGAGATGACGCTGAAAGTGACCAACATTCCGTCGCCGGACAATCCAAAAACGAGTCACCTCGCGTGTCTCAGTCCGCTGGCGTTGCTGCGGCGACTCT
>DASPWV010000801.1:0-9852 GCA_035637635.1 Vicinamibacterales bacterium
TAAAACTCGTGCAGGGCGGGGACGTTTGTCGGCCCATACAGATTGACGGCGGCCTTCAAGGCGTCTGGGAAGCGCACCGCCGTCTGCATGGTGCGGTACCCGCCGGTGCTGCCGCCCGCCATGACCACTCGATTCCGATCGATCAGCCCGAGACTGTCCAGATAATCGATCCCAGCCACGGTGTCGTCGATGTCGATGCCTCCCAAGTCGCCGGCATTATCGAACGTGCGACCCATTCCGGTACTGCCCCGCACCTGCGCCGCCAACGCCACGTAGCCGCGAGAGACCACGTACTGGACGATTGGATGAAACCCGTTCACGAACATGCCGTCGAACGAGTGCGCATACAACAGCAGCGGTGCCTTGCGGTTGGCCGCCAGGTTCTTGGGCTTGTAGAGGAGGGCTGGTATGTCAGCAGAGCCGGATTTGTAGGAGACGAGCTCCGGCGCGACAAACTGATCCTCGCTCAATCCGGCCGGCATATGGTTGGTCAGCTGCTTGGCTGGTCCGCCACCCGCCGGGATCTGCCAGAGATCGCTCGTCAGCCCGTGGTTCATGAATGTGTAAACGATCGACTGACCGTCCGGCGCCCAGTGGAATGTGCCGCGAACGTTCGATCCCTCCAATCCGGCGGTGACGCCCGGTCTATCGGTCAGTTGCTGCGATGGCCCACCATCGGCGGAAACCTTCAGCAAGTGGAAATTCCACTTCTTGTTGGCGACGAAGGCGATCGATCGACCATCGGGCGACCACTTGGGATTGCCGTTGTCCCACGTGTCGTTCGTGAGCAGTTTTTGTTCGCCCGTCGACACGGTGGCTACGCCGATGTTGCGCCATTCCGAGTCGCCCGAAACATACGCCATCTTCGTGCTGTCCGGCGACCACTGCGGCGCGTTCGCATCCTTCACAATCAACCGCGGCGCGCCGCCGGCGATCGGCATTACCCAGATGCCGTTCGCGCGCGGGCCACCCGGCTTTTCGCTGAGGGCGGCAGTGAATGCCAACCACTCTCCGTCAGGCGACACCTGTGGGTCGTCGTAGTCGTCCTCCGAGCTCGCGAGGAACGTGACTTTAGGTCGCCCATACGGAATGTCCGCGGCGGGCAGCAGGCCAATCTGGCTGTGCCCGTTGTCCCCGTAGTACCGGACAAAGACGATTGCTTTACCATCGCGTGTCCACTTTGGATTCGGCCCGCCCAGCCCGTAGCTCAGATTGATCGGGGGGATAGAGCCATCGGGTTTGGTCATGAAGATGTCGGTCCAGCACCCCGTGCCGCAGTGGTGGGTCACATAGGCGATCCACGTGCCGTCCGGCGACCACTGCGGGTCCGCTTCCGCTTCCGGATGCTGGTCGGTGATGGCGTGCGCGTTGGTGCCGTCGGCATTCATCACCCAGATGTCGGAACTGCCATTTTTCGAGGAGACGTACGCGATCTGGCGGCCGTCCGGCGAGAACTGAAACTGCTCGATCTTCGCATTCGTCTGGGATAGCAGATCGATCAGATCCTCGTCCACCGCCTTGGCGGCAGCAGGCGCGCCCGGGGTGCGAGCGCAGGCACACATCAGAAGAAACACGATCAGGATGAAGTACATGTGGTCCCCAGTCGGCGCCACCATCCGCGCGATGCTTTACTCTCCTAGATACTTGTCGTAGTGGGCCGCCACGCGCTCGAGCGCATCTTTGAGCGTCTCGGGACGCCAGTTGTACCACCCGTGCGATTCATTGGGGTATGCAATGTATTCCACGGCGACGCCCTTTTGTTTCGCGAGGCGATAGTACTCCTCGGCCTGCATCGTGGGCACGCCGAGATCGCGATCTGCCCAGAGCAGCAGGATCGGCGTCTTGATGCGATCGACATTGTAGGTGGCCGAACGAGCCTGCCAGTACTCGGGCGTCTTCGACGTATCGGTGCCGCCCATCATCGAGCGCCTTCCGGTGTTCTTATAGAACTGCTGCAGGCTGATGATGTTCGTCGGACCGTATAAGTTGACCGCGGCTTTGAGCGCATCAGGGAAGCGCACAGCCGCCTGCATCGTCCGATAGCCTCCGGTACTGCCGCCCTGCATGACGACGCGATTGCGATCGATCAGTCCCAGGCTGTCGACGTAATCGATCCCCTTGATGATGTCGTCGATTTCCAGGCGTCCGGTTTCCGCCCGGTGCGCATCCGCGTCATTTGGGGCGAGCACCACGAACCCGCGTGAGAGGAAATACTGGACGAACGGATAGAAGCCATTGATGAACATGCCGCCGCCGCCAAACGAGTGCGCGTACAGCAGCAGCGGGGCTTTGCGGCCGGCCTCCAGGTTCTTCGGCTTGAACAGAAACGCCGGAACATCGACACCGTCGGTCGACTTGTACGAGACGAGCTCCGGCACGACGAACTGGCTTTCGCTCAAGCCTGCCGGCATGTGGTTGGTCAGCTGCTTGGGCGTCCCGCCAGTTGACGGAATCCGCCAGAGATCGCTCGTCAGCCCCGGGCTCATGAACGTGTACACGATCGACTGGCCATCGGGCGCCCACTGGAATGTGCCGCGAACGTTGCCGCCCTCGAAGCCGCCGCTGACGCCGGGCCGATTGGTCAGCTGCTGCAGCGGGCCGCCGTCCGCCGAGACCTTCATCAAATAGAAATTCCACTTCCGGTTCGACACGAACGCGATCGTCTTGCCATCGGGCGACCACTTGGGATTGCGGTTGTCCCAGTTGTCGTTCGTGAGCATCTTGCGCTCGCCGGTCGACACCGCGGCGACGCCGATGCTGTTGCGCGACACGAAGGCAGCCGGGCGCCGTCCGGCGACCACCGCGGCGTGTTTGCATCTGTGACGACGAGCCGTGGCGTGCCGCCGGCCATCGACACCACCCAGATTCCGTTCGCGCGCGGTCCATCCGGGCGCTCACTGCGGGCGGCAGTGAACGCGAGCCATTTGCCGTCGGGCGAAACTTGTGGATCCTCATCGTTCTCCGGCGAGTTGACGAGATACGTCGGAATGGGGCGCGTCAGCGGGATGTCCGCGGGAAGAATGCCGATTTGCCGGTAGCCGTTTTCTGCGTAGTAGCGGACGAACACGATCGACTTCCCGTCCGGTGTCCACTGCGGGCTTGGGCCGCCGATGCCGTAGCTCAGATTGATCGGCGTGATCGAGCCATCGGGTTTCGTCATGAAGATGTCGGTCCAGCATTCCGTGCCGCAATGGTGTGTGACGTAGGCGATCCACTGGCCATCCGGCGACCATTGCGGGTCGGCTTCGGCTTCCGGGCGCGCATCGGTGATGGCACGCGGATTCGATCCATCCGCGCTCATCACCCAGATGTCAGAGCTTCCATTTTTCGAAGAGACATACGCGATCTGGCGGCCGTCGGGGGAGAACTGAAACTGCTCGACTTTCGCGTTTGTCTGAGACAGCAGGTCGATCAGATTGCCGCCGGCGGCCTTGGCAGCGGGCGCCTCCGTCGCTCGAGCGCACGCCGCGATCAACACACAGATGATGAGGATTGCGTACATGTGACCCTCGCGATTCGTCATGACAGCACGACTGAGAGATTAGCCAAGACGCCGGATGCTATCTGTCGACGCTGGTTGAGGTCAACCGCCGGAATGCTAGACATTGTCGCAGTGCGGAGGTGACGCTCGTGTCTATAATCTGTCCGATCTCGCGGCAATCTGTCCGATCTCGCGGCGACAAGAGCGCGGTAGACGCACGTCACCGGATCTCGACTCCGCACACTTCAGGAGGCGGTCATGAATCGACCGAACACATCCACTTGTCTTGTCCTGGTGATGTTCCTTGCAGCTGAAGGGTTAGCGCTCGCGCAAGCGGCGGGCACGGCAACTGGCGGCGTGATCTGGGGCACTGTCAAAGACGACACTGGAACTCCTGTTCCCGGCGTCACGGTGTCGGCCCAAGGGCCCGCAGTCATGGGCACGCCGACCGTCCTGACCAACCAGGAAGGCATTTACCGGTTCCCCTCGCTTCCGCCGGGCGAGTACAAGGTGACCTTCTCGCTGGCGGGATTCAGCACGGTGATTCGCGAAGGGCTGCGCATATCGGCCGGTTTTACGGCGACGGTGGATGAGACATTGAAGCTGGCGACGCTGGAGGAAACGGTCCAGGTCGTAGGCGCCTCACCGGTCATCGATTCTGTGAACACGCGACTGCAGACGACATTCAGCGCCGATCGAATCGCGTCGCTTCCCCTCACCCGCGAGATCTGGTCGATTCTCGCGGCGTCTCCTGCCATTCAGATGTCGCGCATCGATGTCGGAGGCAGCACCGCCGGGACACAGACGGGCTACCGCTCGTATGGAATCTCCAGCCAGAACGAAATCGTGGTCGAGGGGATCAATTCCACAGAGGCGAGTGGCACCACGGGGTTGTATTTCGATGTCGGATCGTTCGACGAGGTGAACGTCGGCTCGGCGGGACAGTCCGCCGATATGGGGAACCCGGGTTCGCGCTCCGTGATGATCAGTAAGTCCGGCGGAAACAGCTATCACGCGGACTTTTATGGGGATTACGAAACGCGCGCGTTCCAAACGACGAACATCGACGCTGCGCAAATCCAGGCCGGTGTCGTACCCGGCACGAACCGGATTCATTCGTACTACGACATCAACGCGAACGGCGGCGGGTATCTCAAGCTCGATCGCCTCTGGTGGTTCGGCTCGTATCGTCGCCAGGACATCCGCAATCGCTTCCCCAACTTTCCGCCGGCGCCGCAGACGACAGTCATCGACGCCTATACGGGGAAGGTCACTTACCAGCTGCCACATAACAACAAGTTCGTGGCGTACACGATGTGGGCGATCAAGACCCAGCCGTACCGCTTCAACAGTCTGCTGCTCGGGAGTACCGCTATCCATACCGACCCGAACTCGACGTGGGACCAGTGGGCAGCAGGGTGGATCTGGAAAGTGGAGTGGAACAAAACGTTCGGGAGCAACATGTTTGCCGAGGCGCGGATCGGTTCGTGGGGCGAAGACTGGACCCAGGGGAGCCATACCGATGAACCTCGTCGCGAAGACATCTCGACTCGTGTGGTTACCGGCGGCAACTACAACTTCGATTCGACACAACGGCGTCCGCAAGTGACCATGGCCGTGAGCTACTTCAAGGACGACTGGTTCGGCAGCCACAACTTCAAGCTTGGTTCGACCCTACAGAAAGACTACCGCCGGCTGATTTGGCTCGACGCCTATCCTGGCAATGTCGTACAGGCGCTTCGCAATGGCGCGGCTGCGGAGGTTTATCTGCTGCTGGCGCCGATCGACACGCGCAACTTTCTCCGATGGGACAGTCTTTACGCGACGGACACGTGGAATATCGGCGCCGTGTCAATCAATGCCGGTGTGCGATTCGATCGATACCGATCCGGTTTCCCTGATCAGGATCGACCCGACAACCGCTTTGCGCCCGGCGTGCACGTCCAGGGCATCGACAACATCGTCACCTGGAACGTGCTGGCGCCTCGCGCGGGTATCTCGTGGGACATCACCGGCCGGAGCCGCAATGTCCTGAAGGCTAGCGCGGGACGCTACTATCACAATCCGAGCCGCAATGTCGCCGAGGCAGTCAACCCGAACAATACGCCGCAGTGGCGCCGCTACAACTGGGTCGACGCCAACGGCGATCTGATCTGGCAGCCGGGTGAGGAGGCGGGGCTTCTCGAGACCCGCGGAGGGATCGCCCAGCAGTCGATCGATTCCAATCTTGAAGACCCGTACACGAATGAAGCGACGGTTTTCTTTGAACGAGAGATCGCGAGCAACTTCGCCGTGCGTACGGGATTCGTGTATCGGACGAGCGAAGGCTCATTTACGACGCGGAACATTTTGAACCCCTTCGATGCATTCAACATTCCGACGACCGTTGCGGATTCCGGAGCCGATGGCGTCGCCGGCACGAGCGACGACGTGGTGTTCAGCCTTTTCAATCTGCAGCCTGGGCTCATCGGCCAAACGTCACGTCAGCTGCAGAACGCCTCCGACTACCGCACGAGTTACCGAACCTTCGAGATCGGCGCGAACCGCTACCTGACGGCTCGGTGGTCGCTCAATGCCAGCTACGCGGTCACCTGGCGCAACGATTTCGAGAGTGTGCCGCAGAACCCGAACGAGCCAGGGCTGACAGAGCTTCTGCCGATGCACTTCGTGAAGATCAGCGGCAGTGTCGATCCGGGCTGGGGGTTGCGTTTTTCGCCCCTCGTGCGCTTCCAGTCAGGCGAGCCGTTCGCGCGTTCCGTCAACGTGCGGCTGAACTATGGCAACCAACGGGTGCTGGCGGAACCCGTCGGCGCGCGCCGCCATGACAACACATTCATCGTCGATCTGCGGGGTGAGCGCCGTTTTTCCTACAGGCCAGGGCGCTCTGCTGCCGTCTTTGTGGACGCTTACAACATCTTCAACACGAATGCCGCGCCAACGCGGAACACCGCCGCTGGCAGCACGTTCCTGCGCCCCTTGACGATCATCCCGCCACGAGTGTTCAAGGCTGGAGTGAAGTTGTCCTGGTAGCGCCTGCGAGTACCGGGATCGTCAGATGTGACGGGTACTCGCGCGAGCGATACACCTTGTGCGTCGCGCGACGGTAATCGGACGGCCGCGCGTGGTAGATGTCGACGAACGTCTGAGGATTCCTGTCGAACATCGGGAACCACGAGCTCTGGATCTGCACCATCATCCGATGGCCCTTCCGGAACGTGTGGTACTTGTCGCCAAGGGAGAACTCGAGCTTCGTGACCTGATTGGCGATCATCGGTTCCGGCTTCGACAGACTGTTCCGGAACTTTGCGCGAAGAATATCGCCCGCGACGAGCATCTGATAGCCACCCATTCGCACGTTGTAGGTGTTTGGCTGCGGATCGGGCTGGTCCGGCGGCAGCACGTCGATGAGCTTTGCGACCCAGTCGCCATCGGTCCCGGTTGTTGATACGTACAGCGTTGCATCAATTGGTCCGGCGATGGTGAGGTCCTCCGTCAACCGCGCACTTTGATAGACGAGCACGTCGGGACGCGTCGAAGCGAATCGTTGATCCTCCACCATGAACTCATGGCCTTCGCTCGTGGTGATGACCGCGGAATACGGCACTGGCTTCTGTGGGTCGCTCACGTAGTCGTCGAAGGAATCAGGCGTGGGCGCAGGCGCCCGATCAAGCGCTAGACTGCCGTTGGCCTGCATATAGAGCTTGTGCGGTGTGGCTCCCTGAGGCGGCCATTGTTCGTGCCGCTGCCAGCGATTCGCACCGGTTTCGAATACAAGTGCCTCCGGCAGGTTCAGCGTTCCCTTGCCTTTCAGGTAGTAGTTGAAGAACGGCAGCTCGACCTCTTGCCGGAAGAACACGCCGGTTTTGGAGCCGAAGTGGATCGGCCCAATCGATTCGCCGTCGGACCTGCTCCAGCCTCCATGAGTCCACGGGCCGACCACCAGATGAGTCTTGTTCGGACGGTTCTTCTCTTCAATGGCGCGGTACATGCGGAACGGACCATGGAAGTCCTGCGCATCGAACCAGCTCGCGACGATTAGAACGGGATGCGTGATGTTCTCGAGATCCTTGGGCACATTGCGCGCCTGCCAGTACTCATCGTAGGTGCCGTGGTTCATGTAATCGTTCCAGGTCGGCACCTGGTTCTCGAAAAATTGGCGTGCGTTGGCGGCGGCGCCGAGGTCGCGGAAGAACTGATAGCCATCGGGCGTGCCGTAATCGAAACGGCCCGAGGCCTCCGTGGTCGGCACGTTGCGCGCCCGCGCGTTGCTGGACATCCAACTGAAGGCGTACATCAGTTGGAAGGCCCCGCCGGAATGGTGATCGTCGCCTCGGAACTGATCCTGCGGGGGCGCCTGCGGTGACGACGCTCTCAGCGCGGGATGCGCCTCGATCATTCCCATCGACACCTGCCATCCACCCCACGAGATTCCCCATTGGCCCACGCGCCCGTTGGTGCCGGCGACGTTCTTGACCAGCCAATCGATCGTGTCCCATGTATCCGTGACTTCGTTCGATTTCGTCGAGCCCTTGATATACGGCACATGGTGGATGAACTCGCCCTCCGATTTGAACCGACCGCGCGCGTCCTGGTAGGCGACGATGTATCCTTCGCGCGCGAAGTCGTTGTTCGGGCCGATCACGGACCGGTACTCGTTCGGGCCGTAGGGCGGGATGCCGTACGCCGTGCGCGTCAGCAGAATCGGGTAGCGCTCGCTCTGGTCTTTTGGCGTGTAGATAATCGTGAACAGCTTCACGCCGTCGCGCATCGGAATCATCACTTCCTGTTTGTCGTAGTGCGCCTTGACGTCGAAGGAGTCCTGTGTCCTGACGGGAGTGATTCCCGCAAGAATCGTGATCGCCAGACCGAATACGACGAGGCGATAAGCGATACGCATGGCGGCCTCCTGAACCGCGCCAAGCATACCGCAACGGCGCACGGTCAAAGATCGCGCCGAGAAAACGCAATGAACGCGACGATAGAGAAGACGCTCGCGCCGGCCAGCAGCGTCGCGATATCGCGCGCCCACCGTGTGCCGACGTCCGCAATGATCGCTGTCGCCCGGTAATAGTGAAAGGGCGACAGCGGGCCGTACGGCGCCATGCGCGGCCAGATTTCCGCGAGAAGATTCAGGAAATAGAGGGCGAGCGCGATGATGCCAGTCACGCCAGCGGCGGGCGCTCGCCGGCGCGCGATTGACGCAGCCGCTAGCGACACGGCGCCCATGACCCACGCGACAGCAACGAGATTTGCGGCGAGCTTCGCGAGCACACGCGTGGAGACCGTCGGATCAGACGACGAGACGAACGTGATGCTCAGGCGTGAAGCCGCGAGCATCAGGCCTGCGATAGCTGTGGTCGTCAGCACCATCATGAAGAGCGACCGGGCGACGAGTCGCCAGCGAGCGACTGGACGGGCCAGAACCAGATCGACCACACCCGACTCCACATCCGCAGCCGGCTCGCTTGCCACCACGATTGCGGTGCCGACGAACACGAATATGACGACCGGATGAAAGTATCCGACCGCCACCATGTTGCCAAACCCGGCGAAGATTCCACTGGTCATCTGCTGAACGACACCGGGGAGCAACGCGACGAACTGCGACAGGCGGCCCGTCTCTCGAAGGTACGTGGCCGCTGAGACCACCAATACCTGGAACAGCACAAGCACGGCGGCGAGCGACAGCAGCAGCGCGCGCGTACGGGAGAAGGAGCGGTAGAGCAAAACCGGCAGGGTCACTGACGCTCCTTGTACAGCCGCAGAATGTAGTCTTCCAGCCGGAAATTTTCGATGTCCACGTCGGCGATGTTTGATCCCTCGATGTGCTCGAAGAGTGCTCCGAGCGCTCCGCGGACTTCCAGCCGCCACTCACGCGCGTCCGCCTGCAGCACTGAGACGTCGTCAAGCCGCGGAGGGTCACCCGCTGGTTCTCTGAACGTCACACGCACGCGGCGCGGAAAGTCACGACGAATCTCCTCGATTCCGGCAACTTTCACGAGCTGGCCGCCTGTGACCAGCGCGATTCGATCGCAGAGGCGTTCAACTTCGGAGAGAACGTGTGATGAGAGAAAGATCGTATGGCCGCTCGCGCGAAGCTCCGTCATCGTCTCGCAGAAGGCTTCGATCATGAGCGGATCGAGTCCAGCTGTCGGCTCGTCGAGCACCATCACCGGCGCGCGAGCCATCAAGGCCTGCACGAGGCCGACCTTCTGCTTCATGCCGTGCGACAACTGCACCAGACGCCTATCGAGCACGATCTCGGACAGACCAAAGCGACGCAGCAGGGTGTCAATCCACTCAGGGTCAGGTGCCTCGGTGTGAAGCGCTGCGAGGAAGGCAATCAGCTGGCGCCCGTCGATATCGGGGTA
>DASPWV010000802.1:0-2942 GCA_035637635.1 Vicinamibacterales bacterium
ACAGGCTTCATTGGCGGACTCGCGATGAACTCGAACGGCTCACGTCTCTACGCCGTCCACGTGCTCGGGCGTGCGATCAGTGCCATTGATTTGCCCAGCGGCACCGTGCGCAGCACCGTGAATTTGCCGGCGGAGCCGTACACGGTGCTGATGTCGCGCGACGGTGGGACCGTCTTCGTCTCGTTGTGGGGCGCCGCGAAGGTCCTCGCGCTGGACGCTGAAACGCTGGACGTGAGAGGTGAAGCGGCGATCGGCGAGCACCCGAATGCCATGGTTCTCTCGAAAGACGGCGGACGACTCTTCGTCGCTTGCGCCAGCACCAACAAAGTGTGGGCGCTCGACCTGCCGGCACTCACGGCACGCGAACAGATCTCGGTCGCGCTCTTTCCCGACGCGCCCGCTGGGACGACGCCAAATGCGCTGGCGCTGTCGCCGGACGGGGAGACGCTTGCCGTAGCCAACGCAGACAACAACACTGTGGCGGTTGTCGACGTGAAACGGGCGGGAGCCAGTGAAGTCGAAGGGTTCATCCCGACCGGCTGGTATCCGACGTCGGTTGCGTTCAGCCCCGACGGACGCCGTCTGATGGTGCTCAACGGCAAGGGTCTGTCCGGTCAGGCCAATCCCCGCGGTCCGCAGGCGACCTCTCCGGCGGCCGACGGACAATACGCCGGCCAACTGCTCCAGGGCTCGCTCTCGATTATTGACGTTCCGGCCGCTTCCGATCTCAAAACGCTTACCGATCGCGTGTACGCGCTGACACGGTATTCCGATGCGACACGGCTCGCGCCAGCCGATGCGCCGGCTGCGTCGCCGATTCCGCGCAAAGTCGGCGAGCCATCGCCAATCAAATACGTCTTCTACGTGATCCGGGAAAACCGAACCTACGACCAGGTGTTCGGCGATCTCGAGCGGGGCAACGGCGATCCGCACCTCACAATCTTCGGCGAGGAGGTCACGCCGAACGCCCATGCCCTGGCGCGTGAGTTCGTCGTGCTCGACAACTTCTACGTAGACGCCGAAGTCAGCTATGACGGGCACGCGTTTTCCACCGGCGCGTACGCAACCGACGTTGTCGAGAAGCTCTGGCCCACTAATTACGGCCAGCGTGGCGCCGTCTACCTGAGCGAGGGCGGGTGGGGTGTTCGCAACACGTATGGCAATTTGTCCGCGCCGGCGGACGGCTACCTCTGGGATTTCGCGACACGCGCGGGCGTTTCGGTCCGCAGTTACGGCGAATTTGCCGACTGGGAGAAGCGCTGGGGCCCGGTCGAAGCGACCGTGCCGGGCCTGAAGGGCAAGGTCCATCCATCATATCCACCGTGGGATCTCGACACGCCCGATAACCAGCGAATAGATGTCTGGCTGAAGGAATTCCGCGAGTTCGAAAAAAATGGCGGGCTGCCGCGCCTGAACGTCATTCGGCTCGGCAACGACCACACCGTTGGCACTCGCCCCGGCGCGTTGACACCGCGGGCGATGGTGGCGGAAAACGACGCCGCGCTGGGCCGCCTGGTGGAAGCGATTTCAAACAGCGTGTTCTGGAAGGAAACCGCCATCTTCGTTGTCGAAGACGATGCGCAGAATGGTCCGGATCACGTCGACTCGCACCGCTCGATTGCGCTTGCGGTGAGTCCGTTCGTGAAACGACGGTCGCTCGACAGCACGCTCTACACGACGTCCGGGATCCTGCGAACGATGGAACTCATTCTCGGCTTGCCGCCGATGAGCCAATATGACGCGGCGGCAACGCCGATGTACAACGCATTTCAGGCGACGCCGACACTGACGGCGTACCAGGCGCTTGCTGCGCGAATCTCGGTGACCGAACGCAACGGAGCGAATGCGTGGGGCGCGCTCGCGTCGATGGCCATGCCCTTCGACGAAGCGGATGTCGCGCCAGAATACGAGCTCAACGAGATTCTCTGGAAATCGGTCCGCGGCGCCGATTCTCCGATGCCGCCGCCGGTTCGGGCGGGCTTCGTTCGCGCAATCGACGACGACGCAAAGGAGGCCGAAGGACGGCGAAACGCGGCACCGCGCCGCTGAGCTGCAATCAGAATTTGCGTGGTATACGCTCGGGGACGTGGATCGTCTCGTAATCGGCATCACAGGCGCGACCGGGACGATGTACGGCGTTCGCCTCCTGCAGATGCTGCAACGGACGGCGATCGAGACGCACCTCGTGATGAGCCGTTGGGGTGCACGCACGCTCGTCCATGAGACAGACTATTCAGTCAAGGACGTCCAGGCGCTCGCCACGTATGTTCACGCCATAACGGATCAAGGCGCGCCGATCTCGAGCGGCTCGTTCCTCACGCGCGGAATGATCGTCGCTCCCTGCACCATGCGGACCGTGGCCGCCATCGCAACCGGCTACGGCGACAACCTGCTTCACCGCGCAGCGGACGTCGTCATCAAAGAGGGCCGCAAGCTCGTGCTCGTCGTCCGCGAGGCGCCGCTCAGCGTGATTCACCTCGAAAACATGCTGAAGCTGGCGCGGCTGGGCGTGGTCATCTGTCCGGCCATGCCCGCGTTTTATCAGCGCCCGCAAAGCGTCGATGACATCGTGAACCAGACAGTGGCGCGCGTGCTCGATCAAGTCGGCATCCATCTCGACGCGCCGCGTTGGGCAGGACAAATGGAAGTGTAGGAGTTGCCATGCGCCGCTCGCTTCGCCGCCAGATCCGATTGCTCCAGGTGTCTGTGGTCGTCAGCTCGCTCGCACTCATCTTTGTCGCCGTCGCCGCGTTAGGGCAGACGCCGGCTCCGCAGCGCATCGACGAGCTCACTGTCGAGCGGCTCAACGTTGTCGATGCGAACGGCACCTTGCGGCTGGTGATCGCGAACAAAGATCGGATGCATCCCGGCGTGATGGATGGGGTGACGATCAATCGACGGCGACCGAGTGCGGGGTTGATCTTCTTCAACGACGAAGGCGA
>DASPWV010000803.1:0-1874 GCA_035637635.1 Vicinamibacterales bacterium
TGAGCGCATCCTCGACGCGGACCGCGACGACGCGCGTTGACTCGCGTGCAAAACCTGTAGCCCGGACGTAGTTGGCCACTGCCGCTCCGGCATTCGAGGCGGACAGGACGAACGCCAACGTCATGCGATCGGTGTTCTCGAGCTGATAGTCGTGCCACACCGCGCCTCCGGTGACACCCTCTGGGGTGATGAGCGGATTGAGCTCGAGGCACCGTTCGCGGGACACCACTTCGCCCGGCGGCAGTTGAAGGCTTGGATCTGACAGACCCGCATGCCGATCCCGTGAGACGACGTCGGTGAGCGCAAGCGCGACCCGCATCACCAACGCGGAGCGGCGGAGATCGTTATAGGTCGGCACCACGAACGGCAACGGCCGAACGAGGTGCGGCGCCACGCGAGCAAGCGCGCGGCGCTCGCGCACGAACAGCCGCATTTGTGCGAAGTTCAGCGACTGGAGCGATCGCAAGCCGCCGTGAAGTGTCTTGAGGTTGTTGAACGACGTGCCGCTGCCGAAATCGCCCTTGTCGATGAGCGCGACCGAGAGTCCCCTGAGGACGCCGTCCCAGGCTGCGACGGCGCCGTAAAAGCCTGCGCCAACAATCGCGAGATCGAATCGCTCATCGGCCAGGCGGCGCATGTCGCGCTGCATCGAAGTGGCATTGTACGATAGAGCCGTGATCCAAGCGATCGCGCGGTACTGGAACGAACGCATTCACGATCTCGACATGACGGAGCAGCCCGTCGGATCGCGTGAGTTCTTCGCGGATCTGGACGCCTATCGCTTCGACAAGCTGCGCTATCTGCCCGAGCTCGTGAACTTCAACGGGTACGCGGGACGGGCGGTGCTCGAAGTGGGGTGCGGCATCGGCACCGATCTGGTGCGGTTCGCTCGCGGAGGCGCCATGGTGACGGGAGTCGATCTCTCGCACACCGCGATCGATTTGGCGCGGCAAAATTTCGAGCTGAGCGGCGTTTCCGCGAAGGAGCTTCGTGTCGCAAACGGCGAGGCGTTGCCCTACTCCGACTCGTCCTTCGACGTTGTCTACGGCCATGGTGTCCTGCAATACACAGCGGACGCAGCGCAACTCGTGCGCGAATGTCATCGCGTGCTTCGGCCGGCCGGCGAGGCGATCTTCATGGTGTACAACCGCGTCTCATGGCTGAACGCCATGTCGAAGCTCACCAAGGTGTCGCTCGAGCACGAGGACGCGCCGGTCCTGCGGAAGTATTCCGCCGCCGAATTTCGCCGATTGCTTGCGCCATTCGCGCATATCGAGATCGTTCCTGAGCGATTTCCCGTGAAGTCGCGGCTGCACGGAGGCGTGAAGGGCGTTTTGTTCAATACGATGTTCGTGGGAGCGTTCAATGCTCTTCCGCGAACGTGGGTGCGGCCGTTTGGCTGGCATCTGATGGCGTTCTGCCGAAAGTAGGAGCACGTACGCGCCACAGAGACGCAGAGACACAGAGGACACAATGTACGAGATCCTCGAAAGAGATTTTCTCTGTGACTCTGTGCCTCTGCGGCCCGTACGTGCTCGCGTCCCGCGGGTAGTGGTATCGATGTCCTCAGGGTGTGCGGAAATGAAGTCATACGTTCTGGTTCATCGTCTGGTTGTGTTCATCACTTGCGCTGCAGCGATTGCGGCGGTGGCTGCGCAGGCGGTGAAGCCGTTCCCGCCGGGGTTGAAAGGAGAGTTGCTGTTTCAATCGGACCGTGAAGGGCCGACGCGTCTCTTCGTCCTCGATCTCGCCTCTGGTGCCGTCCGCCGCGTGGGAAGCGCGGGCGATTGGCTGGACGAAGAGCCTCGCTGGTCACCGGACGGGCGGCGCATCGCGTTCAGCTCGTCTCGGGGCGAGAAAGGGAACCTCGATAT
>DASPWV010000804.1:0-7398 GCA_035637635.1 Vicinamibacterales bacterium
ATCGTGCACGCGCCTCAGGTGATCGTCCGTGGCGGCACGCGGTTCGAGCGTCGTGCCACCGCTCTTCACCCACCGCGACGCCGCCACTTCCATGGCCTCGGCGCGTTCCACGCGCTCAGGATGGCCGGGCGGCGTCACGTGATCGGCAAACCGAGACGATGTGATCAACACCAGCGACATGTCAGCCTCGCAGAATCTCCATGCAGCGCTTCTCGCATGCCGTCAAGTCAGCCTCGAGGCGACGGCTGTAGTCTGCCAACACCGCATCGGACGCGTCGCGTGGCACCACAAACGGCGGCGCGAAGACCAACGCGATCTGCGCCTGCGGTATGGGAATCTGTGTGCGGTCCCAGCTTCGAAGCGACCAGTGCCGATCGGATTCGAGATGAAACGGGATCACCGGCTGGCCCGTCGCTTTCGACAGCCACACCGCGCCCGGCTGTGCCACGCGTGCCGGTCCACGCGGGCCGTCGAGCGCGAAGGCGACCGGCTTGTCCTTGACGTCGCGGAGGAGTTGCAGCAAGGCCTTCTGCGAGCCGCGCGATGTCGAGCCACGCGCGGTTGCATAGCCGAATCGCTGGATGATGCGCGCAATCCACTCACCGTCGAAATTCTCGCTGGTGATCACGACAATGCCCCGGCGTCTGAAATAAATGGTGCCTGGAAGGATGCGTCCATGCCAGAAGGCATGTATCGGATTGCCGAGCGCCTCGGCAGCACGCAGATGCTCGAAGCCTTCGACGGTGTATCGATAGGTCGATCCGAGCGCCGCGAGTAAGGGATAGCCAAGCGAGCTGATTAACGAAAGCTCCAGGCGCTGCCATCGGGACGCCCGCCATGCTGGGGCTGTCATGAGTTTCCAGTTGCCAGTTGCCAGGTCAAAGTTCAGTAGTCAGTTGCCTCTTCGCCCGTAGTCTGATCACTCCGAACTGAGCACTAAACTTTGAACTAGAAACTGATAACTGGAAACTGTTCTTACATCCCATCGTACTGGGGGCCGCCGCCGCCCTCAGGCGGCACCCAGGTGATCACGCCGTAGGGATCCATGATGTCGCACGTCTTGCAATGAACGCAGTTGGAGGCGTTGATCTGCAGCCGTCTCCCGCCCTTGCCATCGTCCACTATCTCGTAGACGTTTGCGGGACAGAATCGAACGCACGGGTGACCGTACTCGTCGCCGCAGATCGTGTGGCACACCTCGGTATGCACCAGAAGATGAACGGGTTGATCTTCTTCGTGCTGCGTGCCGGAGAAGTGTACGTTGGTCACTTTGTCGAACGTCAGTTTCCGATCGGCAGCGACACCGTTCGATGGCGCAAGGATGTCGCGTTTGTCGAGACCGTAGTAATCAGCAAGCCGCCGAAGGCGTGTATGGCCTGGCTCGCCGGTCAGGTCTTCTACCATCCGGCCGCCGGTGACCATGGTGAGGCCCGCGAACAGGGTGCCGGCCCACAGACCGCTTGCAAAGGCTTGATGCACATTGCGGACCGGATAAAGCTCCGACTTGATGGCGCTGCCGTCCACCAGCTCCTTGTATCGACGAAGCGACGTGGCCGACACATCGCCGCTCCGAATCGCATCGAACGCGGCTTCTGCCGCGAGCATCCCGCTTCGCATCGCAAGGTGAATGCCCTTCAGCCGCATGGAGTTCACGAAGTTCGCCGCGTCGCCGACGATGAGGCCGCCGTTGCAGAACAGGGTCGGCTGCGTGTTCCATCCGCCTTCGGGCAGAGCCTTCGCGCCGTACCGAATCAGCTGGCCGCCTTCGAGAACAGCTCGCACGAAGGGATGCAGCTTGAATCGCTGAAACGCGGCGTGAGGATCGAAGAGCGGGTCCTTGTAGTCGAGACCGACAACGAAGCCGATCGAAATATGATCCGCCGGCATCGCGTACAGCCAGCTTCCGCCAAACTCCTCCTGACGCAGCGGGTACCCCATGGTGTGGATGACGGTGCCCGCCGCGATGCGGCCCTTCGGCAGCTCCCAGATCTCTTTCAACCCGATTGCATACTGCGCAGCGTGAGCTTCATCTGCAATTTGCAGCGTACGCATCAGCTCTTTCGTGAGATTCCCGCGCACGCCGTCGGCGAAGATCGTGACCTTCGCGAGAATGTCGGCACCTGGCTCATAGTTGGGCTTCTGCTCTCCGTGGCGCCCGATCCCTTTGTCTCCCGTGCGCACGCCCACAACTTGTGAACCGTCGGAGAGAACCGTCTGGCCCGGGAATCCGGTGAAGACATCAATGCCTTCAGCTTCCACGAGGGAAGCCATCCATTTCACGATCTTGCTCAGTGAGACGACGTAGTTGCCGTGATTTGTGAACGGCGGCGGAGTGACCGGAAACCGCAGCGCCTTCTTCGGCGTGAGGTAATAAACATTGTCCTCGCGTACCTCGCATTCGAGCGGGGCTCCCCTGGCCTGATAGTCAGGAACGAGATCTTGCAGCGCCTCGGGATCGAGCAGCGCGCCTGACAATTGATGCGCACCGATCTCGCGGGCTTTTTCGATGACCGCAATCGAGAGCGGCTCGCCGCCTTTCTCCTTCTGCAATTGGGACAATCGGAGCGCCGCGGCAAGCCCGGCTGGGCCGCCGCCTACGATGAGGACGTCAACGTCGACTCGGTCGCGAGTCACCGACTACCCTTTCTGGAGCTCCGCCGCGATTGCCGGCGCAATCTCGAACAGATCACCCTGAATGCCGTAGTCTGCGACCTCGAAGATTGGCGCTTCCGCGTCCTTGTTGATCGCGACGATCGTGCGTGCGCCCTTCATTCCGACCAAGTGCTGTATGGCTCCTGAGATGCCCAACGCAACGTACAACTTGGGGGCGACCGTCTGACCGGAGCTGCCGATCTGACGCTCCATCGGGAGCCAACCGTTGTCGCAGATGGGACGCGACGCCGCAAGTTCGGCACCGAGCGCCTTTGCGAGCGCTTCTGCGAGCGGCAGGTTGTCCTGGCTTTTGATCCCACGGCCAACCGCGACAATGCGCTCGGCCTGCGACAGGTCGACGGCTTGCCTGACTTCCTGAAAAGGCTCTTCCGGCTTCTGACGCACGGCGCTGGCATCGATTGTCGCCTCCGCAGCGGTGATCGGCGCCGGTGACGCGCCGCGTGCAACGGCATCCGCTCGAAAGGCGCCGATCTGAAACGTAACGAGATGCGGCGTTGGACCCTCCGGGACGACGTCGGCGGTGAGCTTCCCCTGGAACATCGGACGCGCGAACGCAGGCGCGCCGTTCACATTGCGAATGGCGATCGCATCGGTGACGACCGCACGATCCATGGCGGCCGCCAACGCCGGCACGAAGTCGCGCGTTTGATACGTGTGCGGGAAGACGACGAACTGCGGCGACTCTGTCGTGACGATCTGCCGCAGGGCTTGAACGAACGCGTCAGGCGTGTACGTGCCAAGGGACTGGTTCTCGACGGCGATCACGCCTGCACTCGAGGCCGCGGCCAGTTCGTTGGCGAGAGCCGATACCGCGCGACCGAGGACAACGATCTTGAGAACGGCGATGTCCGCCTCGCGCAACAGTTGCTGCCCGGCGGCAACCGCTTCCCAGCTCGCGCGATTGAGCTTGCCCTCACGCTGCTCGGCGACGACAAGAATCACAGCACACGCGCCTCTTCGCGGAGGCGCCGCACCAGCTCTTTGGCGGCTTCAGCCGCGGATCCGGGAATCATCACGGTTTGCTTCGCCTTTTCGGGCGGATAGAGCGCGACGATTCTCTGGCGTGAGGCCACGGCGCTGGCAGGAGCGACCTTCTTAATCTCCTTCTTTTTCGCAGCCATGATGCCTTTGAGCGTTGCGTAGCGCAGCTGATTGATTCCGCTCTGAATCGTCAGGAGCGCAGGAAGGGGCATCGAGAGGTACTGAAACCAGCCGCCCTCGAGCTCCCGTTTGACACGCACGCTGCCGGCATCTGCAATCACCTCCATGATGATCGTCGAATGCGGTATGCCGAGACGTGTGGCCAGAATGGGCCCGAACTGCGCATGACCCTGGTCGTCGGATTGCAGCCCTGTCAGCACGAGATCGAAGCGCTCTTCCGCCATCGGATCGGCGAGCGCGGCGGCGGCGGCAAACGCGTCGGCGCCGCCCAACGCGGCATCCTCGACATGCAGAGCGCGATCGGCGCCGCGCGCAAGCGCTTCGCGGATGACCTGCTGCACGCGCGCAGGCCCGGCCGAACAGACCACAACCTCGCCGCTGTGCTTTTCGCGCAGGCGGAGCGCCTCTTCGAGCGCGTACGCGTCAGGCTCGTTCATCTCGTACGAGATGTCCTGCTCACGAATCCACTTCTTGTCCTCGGTGAGCCGAGGCTGCCACTCGCGTGTCGGCACTTGCTTGATGCAAACAGCAATCTTCATATGTCACACGGACGGGGCCACAGAGACACCGAGACACAGAGAAGACGTTGTACGAGACTTCTGCAACGAACTTTCTTTACGGCGCGGCAATATCCATCGTGATGCGACACGGTCGCGCCTCTGTGGCTTCGTTCGTCGTGGCTTCCTGAAATCGCTCGGAGTTCTCACAGTTCAAACCGCTTGAACAGCAGCGCTCCGTTGGTGCCTCCAAACCCGAACGAATTCGACAACGCGTAGCGAATCGTCATGTCGCGGGCGTGATGAGGCACGTAATCGAGATCCAGCCCCGCCTCGATGTTGTCGAGGTTGATTGTCGGCGGCACGCGCTGATGATGAATGGCAAGCGCGGTAATGCCCGCTTCCAGCCCACCGGCGGCACCGAGCAGATGGCCCGTCATCGATTTGGTCGACGACACCGCGAGCTTGGCCGCCTGATCGCCGAAAATGCGCTTGATCGCAACCGTCTCGATGCGATCGTTGTGCGGCGTCGAGGTGCCGTGCGCGTTGATGTAATCGATTTGTGCCGGCTCAACGCCTCCGGAATCCAACGCGGCTTGCATCACGCGGCACGCGCCGTCGCCATCCTCCGAGGGCGCTGTCATGTGATAGGCATCGCCCGACATCCCATACCCCACCATTTCCGCGTAAACGGGCGCACCGCGACGCTGCGCAAACTCGAGCTCCTCCAGAATGAGGATGCCGGCGCCTTCGCCAAGCACGAATCCGTCGCGATCGCGATCGAACGGACGGCTCGCGCCTGCCGGATCTTCGTTGCGCGTCGACAAGGCGCGCAAGGCGCCAAACCCGCCGACGCCCATGGCGCAGATCGCCGCTTCGGATCCGCCGGCGATCATTGCGTCGGCGGCGCCACGTTTGATGATTTCGTATGCATCACCGATGGCATGCGCCGAGGCCGTGCACGCGGTGCACGTCGCGGAATTGGGACCCTTGGCGCCGAACCGGATGGACACCTGACCGGCCGCGAGGTTGATGATGGCACTGGGAATGAAAAATGGGGAAATCTTACGAGGGCCGCCATCGAGCAGCGCTTTGTGCTCGCGCTCGATCGTCGTGAACCCGCCGATGCCCGACGCAATGAACACGCCGATCCGCGGCGCGAGCTCCGGCGTCACCACGAGCTTCGCATCGTCGACCGCAAACTGCGACGCCGCGACGGCGAACTGAATGAAGATGTCCATCTTCTTCAGCTCTTTTTTTTCGATGAACTGGAGAGGATCGAAGCCCTTGACCTCTCCGGCAAAGGTGGTCGCGAAGCCGGACGCATCGAAGCGCGTGATAGGGCCGATGCCGCTTTGGCCGCCACAAAGTGCATCCCAGTTCGCCTGGGTGCCAATCCCGACCGGCGACACCAGGCCAATGCCGGTCACAACGACTCGCCTGCTCAACGCTCCTCCGTCCTCCTGCCACACCGGAACTATTTCTTCTTGGCGTGCCCTTCGATGTACTCGATGGCTTCTTTGACGCGCGTGATCTTCTCCGCGTCCTCGTCCGGAATCTCGATTCCGAACTCCTCTTCAAACGCCATCACGAGCTCGACGGTATCGAGCGAGTCGGCGCCGAGATCGTCGACGAACGACGCGTCCGGCGTCACCTCTTCCTCGTCCACGCCCAGCTGCTCCACGATGATGCTTTTGACCTTGTCGGCTACGGCCACAGTGTGTCCTCCAGTCGCGGTACGTACTCGGCGGGGCTAAAGGCCACCCCAACGCGGGGACCGCGTTGGGGACCCCGGCAGCCCCGCCACTACAACGGGGCTGACGCCCCGCTCCTACATATACATCCCGCCGTTTACGCTCAAAACCTGTCCTGTAATATACGACGCCTCGTCCGACGCCAGGAAACACACGGCCGCGGCTACGTCATCCGGCGAGCCGGGCTTGCCCAGAGGAATCTGCAGCGACCAGTCCTTGTGCGTGTCCGAGCTCAGCGCGCGTGTCATGTCGGTTTCAATCAGTCCGGGCGCGACAACATTCACAGTGACGTTGCGCGACGCAACTTCGCGCGCGAGCGATTTGCAGAATCCAATCAGTCCCGCCTTCGACGCGGCGTAGTTCGCCTGCCCGGCGTTCCCTGTTTGACCAACGACCGAACTGATCGCCACGATGCGGCCGCTGCGCTGACGGATCATGGGTTTCAGAACCGCCTGGCTGAGCGCGAAGGTGCCGGTGAGGTTCGTTGCAATGACGAGGTCCCAGTCGGCGCGCTTCATTCGCAGCATCAATTGATCCCGCGTGACGCCGGCGTTGTTCACCAGGATATCGATCCGCTTGTGGCGCTCGAGCACGCCGTCGACGAGTGATTCCAGCGAGGCCGTGTCGGTCATCTCCGCGGAAGCGAGCTCGGCGCGACCGCCCGAGGCGACAATCCCGTCTACCGTTTCCCGGGCGTTTTCACCGCGCGCGACCGCCACGACGACAGCGCCCTCCGTCGCGAGCCGGCGCGCGATTGCGCGGCCGATTCCGCGTGACGCACCGGTCACAATCGCAATCTTTCCATCGAAGCGGGTCGTCACGACGATGCGCTCGTCTCCGCCCTCGCCGCCGCAAAGAGCTCCTCTACGGCTGCAAGGTCTGCTGGCTCGGCGACGTTCAGCACCGTCGCTCCTCTCGCGGACTTCTTCGCGAGCGCCGACAGCACGGTCCCTGGTCCGACCTCCACAAATCCGGTGACGCCTTCAGCCACAAGGCGCCGCATCACGTCGTCCCACCGGACAGGCGACGCAATCTGCGCCACCAGTGCGTTGATGGCTTCCGCAGCGTCCCGCTTTGGCTCCGCGTCGACGTTTGCGACTACAGGAATCCGCGGAGCGCGCGCTGGCAGCGTTCGTAGTTCCGGCTCCAACCGATCCTGCGCCGGTTTCATCAGCGCACAATGAAAAGGCGCACTTACTTGAAGTGGAACCGCCCGCTTCGCGCCAAGCGCTTTTGCCGCTTCCACGGCGCGCGCGACTGCGGCTGCCGCGCCGGCGATCACGATCTGGCTCGGCCCGTTGAGATTTGCGGCG
>DASPWV010000805.1:0-9602 GCA_035637635.1 Vicinamibacterales bacterium
AACATGATGCGGCAAAAATGAAAATCGCCGTCGAAGCTTTCCGGCGTCGCGCGCTGCAGGTTGAAGCCGAAGCGTCCGCGCCCTCGCTGCGCGTAGCTCGTCGCCGCCGCCGCGACGACGGCGGCGAGAACGAGGATGCACACGACACGATTCCGACGGCCTTTCAACGGATCCTCGCGCGATCGACAGTTCCAGCGTGAAATGTGCCCACCGGTTGGTTTGCGATCTCCGATGATTGTATGCTCTGCCGCTATGCAGCGAACGCTTCTCATCACCGTCACGGCGCACCTCATGTTTCTGGCGGGATGCGCCCGGCAGCAGCCGCAGCCGGCAACTCAGGCGCCGGCAAAGTTCACAGTCGTCGAGGCGTCCATCGGCGACATGCAGAAGGCGATGGAGGATGGGCGCGTCACCTCGCGACAGCTCGTCGAGCAGTACCTCGAGCGGATCGCGTTGTACGAAGAGAAGTTGAACGCAACCATGACCGTCAATCCCAACGCGCTGGCCGACGCGGACCGTCTCGACGCCGAGCGCAAGCAGGGCAAGGTCCGCGGCCCACTGCACGGTATCCCGGTCGCGCTCAAGGACAACATCCACACGACGGACATGCCGACGACCGGCGGCGCGATCGCGTTTGAAGGGCTGATCCCGCCGTATGAAGCCACCCTGACAAAGAACCTGAAGGAGGCAGGCGCAGTCATCCTCGCGAAGACCGTCCTCACCGAGCTGGCGAACTTCGTCGCCGCAGGCATGCCGGGCAACTACAGCGCGCTCGGCGGCTACGGGATGAATCCGTACGACCCACGTCGAGACCCGCGCACTTCCCTGCCGCCGCCGACGCCGCCGGGCGGCCGGGGAGGGCCGAGTCCCGCCGCAGCGTCCGCTCCTCCCACGCGCCCGGATGATGGCAGGCCGGCGTTGGGCACCGGCGGCTCGAGCTCCGGTATCGGAACCGCGGCAAATTTCTGGGCAGCCAACGTGGGCACTGAAACGTCGGGATCGGTTTTGAGTCCCTCGAATTCCAACATGCTGGCGGCCGTCAAGCCGACGGTCGGCAGAATCAGCCGTTACGGCGTCATTCCGATCACCGCGGATCAGGACACCGCCGGACCCATGGCGAAGTACGTGGCGGACGCGGCAATCATGCTGGGCGCGCTCGAAAGCGCTGCACCCGATCCCAACGATCCCGCGACGAAGACCTGCCAGCCGCCGCCGAACCGCGATTACCGGCCGCACTTGAAGGCCGACGCGCTGAAGGGCGCACGCATCGGTATTCCCCGCGCGTTTTATTACGACGCCATGAAGGCGCCAGGCGATACGGAGCCGCGCGGTGGTCTCAACGACGCGCAGAAGAAGGCGATGGAGGATGCCGTCGCGGTCCTGAAGCAACAAGGCGCGACAGTTGTCGATCCGGCTGACATTCCGAGCGTCGTCGATCCCGACGCGCAGAATAACTTCCTCAAGTGGGGGTCGTGCTCGGGTCCGGCGGATGTGCGCGGCAAGGATCAAAAGTGCTCGTATGCCCTGAAGTACGGAATGAAGCGCGACTTCAACTCATGGCTCGCGTCGCTTGGCGGCGCGTCGCCCATCAAGACGCTTTCCGATCTCCGCGCCTTCAATCTCGCGCATCCGCAGCGCAACGCCATCAAGTACGGTCAAGCCAATCTGGATGTGTCAGACGAGATCGACATCGAGCGCGACCGCGCCCGTTGGGAAGCGGACCGGAAGAAAGACACGTATCTTGCGGGAACGCACGGCATCAACGAAGTGATGGAAAAGAACAAGCTCGACGCGCTGCTGTTTCCCGGAGCGAGCGGCGCAGGCATTGCCGCACGGCCCGGCTACCCGACGGTGATCGTTCCATTCGCGATGGTGCCCAACGCGCCGGCCAACGCACCGTTCCCCGACGGGTTCAACGCGAAGCCCGGACCGTACGGCGTGAGCTTCACAGGCGCCGCGTGCAGCGAGCCGCGGCTCATCGAGCTGGCGTACGCGTTCGAGCAAGCGACCAAAAAGCGGGTGCCGCCACCGTCCGCGCCATGAGGAACGAAGAACCAAGAACGAAGAACTAAGAACAAAAACGCAGAACGCCAAAGCCGCAGAGACACAGAGCCACAGAGAATTCTTTTGTAGAGATCTCGTACATAACTGGTCGTGTCTCTGTGTCTCTGTGGCCCGTACGTGACCGTTTCGTGTTTTCGTGACTTTCGTGTTTTTGTGGTTACGCTTTTCGCTCAGGCAAGAAATGTGAAGCGCGCGCGTGAACGGCTGTCCATCCTTCACGAAGACGACGAGATCCTCGTCATCGACAAGCCAGCGGGCCTGCTGACGATTCCGAGTCTCCCGACGCGAGCGGCGTTTGAGGATACCGTGCTCCGGCGCGTCCGCGACTACGTCGCAAAACCGCGCGGGCCGCGTCCATACGTCGGCGTTCTCCATCGTCTGGACCGCGACACGTCGGGCGCGCTCGCGCTTGCGCTGACGCGCGAAGCGCATGCGATCGGTCGCGAGCTGTTTCGTTCGCATCGGTTCGAACGCCGCTATCTCGCCATCGTGCACGGCGTGCCATATCCGCTCCGCGGCAGCATTGATGTTCCGATCTCGGACCGATACGTCGCCGGCAAACGAGGCGTCGCACGAGCCGGTCAGCCGGCGCGCGGAGCGATCACGCATTACACGGTGCTTCGCGCCTTCGGGCGCGCGTCCCTGCTCGAACTGGAGCTCGAGACCGGA
Source organism: Vicinamibacterales bacterium (assembly GCA_035637635.1). Taxonomy (GTDB): domain Bacteria; phylum Acidobacteriota; class Vicinamibacteria; order Vicinamibacterales; family UBA2999; genus DASPWV01. The sequence goes on from DASPWV010000805.1 coordinate 2,734, forward strand.
CGCCAGCATCAGATACGCGTTCATCTCGAGCATCTCGGATATCCGCTGGTCGGCGAACGCGTGTATGGCGCCACGACATCGAAACTGCGCGCGCAGCGCCAGATGCTGCACGCCTGGAAGTTGGTGTTTCCGCACCCCGTTCGTCACAGGACAATCACAGCTGAGGCGGATCCGCCGCCCGACTTTCTCGAATTAATTGCGCGCCTTGACCGCACTTTCCGTTGACTGGCCGCACGCGAGTGGCAGAATATCCGCGCGTCGCACCCTCGACTTCGCTCGAGGCAGGTCAGGAGGACCCATGAGAAGGCTCGCGTCACTTCTCCTCATTCCCGTCACTATAGCGATTGTCACCGTCGGTACTCGAGGCCAGGAACGGCACACCACGCTGCGCGTCTTTGATGTCGTCGAGACGAGCATTCCGCAGCTGCAAGCGGCGCTCGAATCGGGGCAACTCACGTCGCACGAATTGGTGCTGCTCTACATGCAGCGCATCGCCCTGTACGAGGATCGCGTGAACGCCGTGGCGTATCTCAGCCGCACAGCGCTGGACGAAGCGGACTTGCTCGATCAGGAGCGCGCGGCAGGACGCATCCGCGGTCCGCTGCATGGCATACCCGTCGCGGTCAAAGACATCATCAATACGACAAACATGCCGACGACCGGCGGAGCAGTGGCGTTTGAAGGCATCGTGCCGCCATACGACGCTCCGCTCGTCGTCAAGCTCAAAGAGGCAGGCGCGATCATTATCGCGAAAACGGTGCTGACAGAGCTTGCCAACTGGGTGACGGTCGGCATGCCGGGAAATTACAGCGGACTGTTTGGGTTCGCGATGAACCCGTACGACCCGCGGATCGATCCCGTGGCGAACGACGGGCGGCCGGTGATGGGAACAGGGGGATCGAGCTCTGGCGGAGGAACGACGTTGAGCTTCTGGGCTGCAAGTGTTGGCACAGAAACGTCGGGGTCGATTCTGAGTCCATCGAACCAAAACATGCTTGCGGGGATCAAACCGACACTCGGCTTGATCAGCCGTTACGGGGTCATCCCGATTACCGGCGATCAGGATACCGCCGGACCGATGGCGCGCACGGTGACCGATGCCGCAATCATGCTGGGCGCCATGGCCGGCTTCGATCCAAACGATCCCGCGACCAACCGCTGCACACCGCCGCCGGGCAATGACTACACGCGGTTCCTCCGACTCGCAGGTCTGCAGGGCGCGCGCATCGGCATTCCGCGCGCGCAGTTCTACAACCCGACCACGCGGCCGGACACAGGCGCAACAGTCGGTGGCATCAACGCCGCACAACTGGCTGTGATGGAAGACGCCATTCGGGTTCTTCGCGCGCAGGGCGCGACCATTGTCGATCCTGCCGACATCCCCAGCGTGCTCGATCGGACGCCGGCGAACAACTTCAGTACGTTTCCGACGTGCTCGGGGACAGGCAACGCAAAGGGCAGCGACGCGAACTGCTCCGTGGTCTTCAAGTACGGGATGAAGCGTGACTTCAACGCGTACCTCGCCTCGCTCGGTCCCGGCGCGCCCTTCAAGACACTCACGCAGCTTCGTCAATACAATCTCGCGAATCAGAATCGCAACACGATCCGGTTTGGTCAGCAGCAGCTGGACATCTCGGATGAAATGGATCTGAACGCTGATCGCGCGCGCTACGAGGTGGATCGCAGACGCGACATTTTCATTGCCGCCACGCACGGGATAGACGAAGCCATCGCGGTGAATAATCTCGACGCGCTGCTCTTCCCCGGGAGCAGCAGCGCCGCGATTGCCGCAAAGGCGGGTCACCCGACCGTGATCGTTCCCTTTGGATTCATTCCTAATGTCGTCACTGGAGTCCCGGCCAGCTTCAATCTGCGGGATCAACCGTACGGCGTCGGGTTTACAGGCACTGCCTGCACCGAACCGCGCTTGCTCGAGCTCGCTTACGCGTTCGAGCAGGCGACAAAGCGGCGCGTTCGTCCGCCGGCTTTTCCGTAGTTGGGACTCGGCTGAATCACGACCGAGAGAGACCACTCGCATTCGCTCGTGGCGAGACCCTCGACGCGGTTGGGAAGGGCCGGCTTCGCCGGTGAGAGCAAGTCCTTCCCGCGTAGCGGGTCCTTCTCGAGCGAAGGCGAGAGTCCCTCCCGCGAACGGGTCCTTCTCGAGCGCCAGCGAGAGTCCTGAATGGCTTCACGTAAGAAACCCACCGACCCAGCGCCGCCCATCCGCTCGCTCTCCGGCCTGGCCGCCGCGTCACAGGAGTGCGAGGCGTGCCCGCTCTACAAAGACGCGACGCAGGCGGTCTTCGGCGAAGGGTCGGCTCACGCGCGTGTCGTGCTCGTCGGCGAACAGCCTGGCGACGCCGAAGATCGCGAGGGGCATCCGTTTGTCGGTCCCGCCGGATCCGTTCTCGATCGCGCGCTGGAGGAAGCAGGGATCAATCGCAAGGACGTGTATGTCACAAACGCGGTGAAGCACTTCAAGTGGGAGCCGCGCGGCAAGCGGCGCATACACAAGAAGCCACGTGTGAGCGAGATCAAGGCGTGCAAACCGTGGCTCGAGGCGGAGCTCACGCGGGTCAAACCGGCCGTCATCGTCTGCATGGGGACGAGCGCGGTTCAGTCGCTCCTCGGCCCGAAGGTGACCATCGCCAACGCGAAGGGACAGGTGTACGAAACGCCCTATGGCCCGGTCGTCGTTACACGCCATCCTTCGTCGGTGCTCCGCATGCGGGAGCGCGAAGAGCGTCGCGCTGCGCTGCAGGAGCTCGTGGAGGATCTGAAAGCCGCGGCAAAACTCCTGGCGCGAAAATAATCATCCCCACGTCCCGGCTCCGACACGTACGGGCCACAGAGACACAGAGTCACAGAGAAATTTTTGGTAGAGATGCAGCCTGCAAATCTGCCCGTCAGGATCTGTCGTGTCGGGCAATCCTCGATCGCGAATGCCTAACGACAGATCACGTTCTGCGTCCGTGATCACGAGGCGGCAATTCTCGAGAAAAGCATTCTCTGTGTCTCTGTGCCTCTGTGGCTTCGTACGCACGCCTATAACGTGAGGTCGATCGCTCCCGCCAGGAACTCGTCTCCGGGCGAGCGCCTCGGAATATCCGACAGATTCCCGTCGACAAGCTCGCCGACGGCGCGGACGCTCATCCGATTCCCGTCGATCGTCACCAGCAAAAAATGCGGCGAATCGCTCCACGACACCGTCTTCGCCTCGTCGAACGCGTTCGGGCGGCCGCGTCGCAGCTTCCCGGCGGCGCCCGACACGAAGAAATCGATGCCGTCCGAACGCGAGTGCTGAAAGTTGTGTTCGTGGCCGGAAAACATCACGCGTACGCGTGCGTCGCGGAACCGCGACACGAGCGGCTGCATGTCCGCGGTGTTGTGATGACGCGGGCCGGCCGAATACGGCGGGTGGTGGCAAAACGGAATTCGCCACCGCAGGGCGTCGTCTTCGGCAATCCTGAAGGTCTCGTCGAGAAACGCCTGATGCTCCGGGTGATTGAAGAGGCGGCCGCGCGAGAAGAAGTGCTCCTTGGACGTGTCGATGCAAATGAGCTCGACGTCGCGGCTCACGCGGACGCGATAGAACAGCCCCGGATCGAGTGAGGCCTTTCCGGACGCCTCGTCGGTGGCCATCCGTTCGCGCAGGAAGAAGTTATCGAGAACCTGCTCGCGATCGTCGTGCTCTTCGGTCTCGGCGCTGTCGTGATTGCCGATGCACGGATAGAACGGGATGCGATTCACGAAATATCGATACGGCTGGAAAAACGTGAAGAACCAGTCGTCGTCTTCATCGCCGTGATCGACTGGGAGTCCGAGCAGACGCTTTCCTGCGTAGATGTTGTCACCCGTCGTCAACACGAAGCGCACGCGCTCGTCGCGCACGGCACGCGCGAGCGCCTCGGCGATCTGGCGCTGGCGTTTCATCGGGCCGCTCTTTCGAATGCCCACGCCAAAGTCGCCGATCACCGCAAAGGTCAAGGCCCCATCGAGCGGCGCATCGGGCCGCGGGTGCGTGCGAAACGTGTTGTCGTAGCGTGCCCCGGATTTGACAAGTCCCTGCTCCGATCCCGGCTCCCAGTCGTACCGTTCGCCCTCCGCCCACACTTCGTCATTGACGATCACTTCGTAGCCGTATTCGGTGTCAGGAGTGAGTCCGCTCACGCGGCACCAGTTCGTAGTCTCGGTCGTCGCGGTCGCAACAAGGTTGCCTTGCAGATCATGGACGTTCACCCGCGCAGCACCGTACGGCGTCGATCGCACGCCGATCGTGTCGCGACGCGGCGGGTGCACGCGGACGAGATCGCGATCGTCGACAAGCTTGCACTGGCCGTTCGTACGGACTCGGAAATAAAACGCGCCCCAAGCAATCAACGCAGACGTTGGAGAGACGCCGGCGAGCTGAACGTACGGCTCAGCGTGAAACTCTGGCATTGCTACTCAGCCGTGTGGATCGTACGGCCGTCAGGCCGGACGCGCGATCGAGATATTGCCGGGAAGGCGGAAGAGGCGGAGCTTCTCAGAAAAGCCGACGAATCGAGGACGTAAAAGCAGGAAATGAGCAGGCTCAGGACAGACTAACGATCACGCGTCCTTTTTCGGCGGGGTTTCTTCCGGCTTTTGTTCTGCGTCATCACCCCACGGGTTCGCCTGCGGACCGGGGACGATCCCCGCGATGTCGGGATCTTCGCCCGCGCCGCCTTCTGGACCGGTGCCGCGGCGCGCTCGTGCTTCAGCCCGGCGCGCAGCTTTTTCTTTTTGTTTCTCGGCACGTGCGCGCTCACGCTCACGCTTTCCACGTGCCATCGGGTTCCGGGTCGCCATCGGAGGTAATTCTACCTTGGCGACACGAAGCCACAAGTTGTGCTTCGAACTTTCGCGCTTTGGATTCGGCTGTTAAAGTTCGAAGTTCCAGGTCGAGGTTCGACACTCAGCAACCCGGAACTTCGAACTGTCGCCTATCGAACCTCGAACGTGTCACCGATTACGAAACGATGCGTCTGCCGGCCATGACGCCAAGCAGTAGGAACACCACAAACAGGACCAGGAACAGGCCTGCGAGAAACTTCGCAATCGCGAAGGTGGTCCCTGCCACACCCGTGAAGCCGAGCAGCGCTGCGATGATGCCGATGACGAAGAAAACCAATGCCCATCTCAGCATGTCGTCCTCCAACGCCACGGTTGAGTCGCTCTCACCATGGCTTCTATGCTGCTCGAGCAGCAAGGACGCTGCCACAACAGGCCCTCCGACTTCGACCGCGAGCGCGTTTCAGCTGGGACGCTGTGACCCGGCTCAGCCGCTCACACTCGAGTTGGTGTCCCCGCTATGCGGGTTTCTGGGCATGTTGGTTCTTCACTCGAAGCGCAACGCGACAACAGGGTCTATCCGCATGGCGCGGCGTGCGGGGACGATGCACGCGACAAGCGCAATGAACAGCAGCGTCGCGGCAGCAAAGACCATCGCGGCCGGGTCAGCGGGGTTGATTTCGTAAAGAAGACCCTGCAGGCCGCGCGTCACCAGAAGCGACGCCGTGAGGCCGAGGCCTAGGCCGACGACAGTGTGCATCAACCCCTCGCCAACGAGCTGCCGAAGGACACGCGCGGGCCGCGCGCCCAGCGCGAGTCGAATGCCGATCTCGCTGGTACGCGACGAGACGAGCTGCGACATCACGCCGTAAATGCCCACTCCTGCGAGAACGATGGCGACGAACGCAAACGATCCAAGCAGCACTGCCGACCAGCGCCGAGCCGCAATCGAGCGTGCGGCCACGTCCTCGAGCGGGCGAGTGTTTCCGAGCGGGAGGTTCGGGTCGAACTCGTGCACCGCCCGCGTAACTGGCGCAACCACTTGAACTGGATCGACTGTTGTGTGCAACACGAAATTGAGCACCGCTCCTGGTTCCTGGTCGAACGGCAGATAGACTTCGGGATTCACCTCGCGATCGAGTCCCCAGTGTCGGACGTCTGCAATGACGCCGACGATTTGCCGCCACGGCTCCTGCACCGCGTTGAAGCGCACACGCTGGCCGAGGGGCGACGAGGCAGGCCAATACCGCCGCGCCATGGTCTCGTTGACAATTGCTACGCGCGGCGCCAGCGCATTGTCGTCTTCGCTGAACGGACGCCCGGCAGTCACGCGAATTCCCACCGCGCGGAAATAATCGGGCGTGACAACGCGCGGGTGCGCGCGTGTCGGCGCATCGTCCTCGCGCGTCTCCAATCCTTCGATCGTGATGCCGCCCCTGCGATCCGCGCCGGTGAGCGGCAACATGTTCGTCGATCCGGCAGCGATCACACCCGGGATGCCGCGAAGCCGCCGTTCAATCTCATAGCGCGCCCGTCGCAGCCGATCCACGTCGCCGTACCGACTGCGCGCCAGTGTGACCGTTGCCGTGAGCCGATGATCGATCTCGATGCCGCTGGGCTGCGAAATGACACGCTCAAAGCTGTGAAGCATGAGTCCGGCTCCGACGAGCAGGACCGAGGTGAGCGCAACTTCCGCAGCGATCAAAGTCATTCGCACGCGCTTCGGCAGACTCGCCGGCGCCCTGCCGCCTTCGCGCAATGGTTCGCCGGGATCTTCTCGCGACGCGCGCCAGGCCGGTAGTAATCCGGCGATCACACCGGTCGCGATGCAGACAAGCAAGGTGAAGCCGAGGACGGTTGAGTTGAGCGACGCACGATCGAGTCCGACGCCGCGTAGGACCGGCGGCGTCTCGGCCACCAAGACCTGCAACATCAGGAACGCTCCGCCAAGCCCGACGAGGCCGCTCAGCATGGCGACGACGAGGCTTTCAGTGAGCGCTTGCCGGAGCAAGCGGCCACGAGCGGCGCCGACTGCAATCCGGATGGCGAGCTCG
>DASPWV010000806.1:0-4909 GCA_035637635.1 Vicinamibacterales bacterium
CTACTCGCGGCCGCGACACCGGCGACGCGCAAGTTTTCATCGACCTCGTGGATGTGCCGCGCCTGAATCACACCTACACGGTGTTCGGCAGAGTGACTGCAGGCATGGACGTCGTGGATGGTGTTCTCGAAGGCGACGTAATCGAGCGCGTCGAGGTCGTGAAGGTGCCAGGTTCTTGATCTCTTCGCGCCTTCCCCGAGACCTGTCGCCGAACGCGACCGCCCGCGCCGTCGACGCGCTGCGCGCCAGCGGAGCGGACGTAATCGATCTCACCGAGTCGAACCCCACGCGCGCAGGGTTCCCGTATCCCGACAAACTGCTCGAGCCGCTGGCCAGCGCTCGCGGGTTACGCTACGACCCGCACCCGCTGGGCTCGATCGAGGCGCGAGAGGCGGTCTCGCGAGAATTTCTGCGCCGGGGTTTGCAGATGCCGCCGGATCATATTGGCCTGACGTCCAGCACGAGTGAAGCGTACTCGTTCCTGTTCAAGCTGCTCTGCAATCCGGGGGATGCCGTACTCGTTCCAACGCCGAGCTATCCGCTCTTCGATCACCTCACGTCTCTCGAGTCCGTGGTGCCGCTGTCGTACTCGCTCGAATATCACGGGAGCTGGCGAGTTGATATCGATAGCGTGCGGTCCCAGCTAAACGATACCGTGCGAGCTCTCCTGATCGTGTCGCCGAACAATCCGACGGGGTCGTTCTTGCATGCCGATGATTTGACGCAATTGACCGAAATCTGCGCAGCGCACGGGATGATGATGGTGGGCGACGAAGTGTTTGCCGATTTCACGTTGGACGATGCGCCGCACGCGGTGTCCCCGCTCGCGCAGAATGAAGCGCTCGTGTGCAGTCTTGGAGGACTGTCGAAATCCGGCGGGTTGCCTCAAGTCAAGTTCAGTTGGATCGGATTTGCAGGCCCCTCTCCTCAGTTGGAGGAACTTCTCGTGGCTTATGAAATCGTCGCCGACACGTACCTTTCGGTGTCGACGCCTGTGCAAGTAGCCGCGTCAACCCTTCTGGCCGAGGCGCCGCAGCTGCGCGCCGCGATTCACGAGCGGGTGCGGCAGAACCTGACGACGCTGCGAGACCAAGCACGAAATCATCCAGCAGTCACCGTGCTCGCGTGTGAAGGGGGCTGGTCTGCGGTTCTCCAGCTCCCCGCGCTTCGAAGCGAAGAGGCATTGGTGCTGGAGCTTCTCAACGAGGATCACGTTTTCGTTCATCCTGGATACTTCTTTGACTTTCCCCGTGAGTCGTTTGTCGTCGTCAGCTTACTGGTACCGCCCGAGTTGTTCAGCCTCGGGATCTCGCGCGTGCTGATGCGGGCGACGCTTGGGCGCGGCAGCTTCGGCGAAGGCGGCTCTCGCGATTCGTTGCCGTGACGCACCGCCGCAGCGGGGTCCTCATCCCGCTCTTCTCGCTCGTATCCTCGCGGAGCTGGGGAGTTGGGGAATTCACCGATCTGCCGATCTTCTCCAACTGGCTGCGTCGCGCGGGTCAATCGCTCATTCAGATGCTGCCGGTGCTCGAGATCCCGGACCACGAAACGTCGCCGTACTCCGCGCTCACGGCGATGGCTCTCGATCCGATCTACATTGCGTTGAGCGAGGTCGACGATTTCCAGGAAGTGGGCGGTGAGCCGCGGCTGACCGATGACGACCGTCTCGCGTTGAAAGCGGTTCGCGACGCGTCGCGTGTGCAGCACCGTGCGGTGCGTGCGCTGAAGGGGCGGTGGCTCCGCCGCTGCCATGAGCGGTTCCTTCGCGACGAAGCGGGCCCGCAGACGCCACGCTTCCTGCGCTTTGATGCGTTTACCCAGCGCGAATCGTGGTGGCTCGATGATTACGCGCTGTTTCGTGCGCTGCGCGGTGTGCACGAACAGCGCGCCTGGTGGGAATGGCCAGAGCCGCTCGCGCGGCGGCACGAAGACGCGCTCGCGCAGGCACGCACTGAGCTCGCTGTCGAAATCGCGTATCGAAAGTACGTGCAATGGGTCGCTGCCGAGCAGTGGGATCGCGCTCGAACCGGGGCGGCGCCCGTCGAAGTCTTCGGTGATGTGCCGTTCATGATCTCGGCGGACAGCCCCGATGTCTGGGCCGACCAGCACGAGTTTCGTTTCGATGCGACTGTTGGCGTTCCTCCGGATGCGTTCAGCGAGACCGGACAGGATTGGGGGCTTCCGCCCTGGCGATGGGACGTCATGTCGCTGAACGAGTTCGCGTGGATGCGGCGTCGCGCCCGTCGCAGCGCCGCGCTGTTCGACGGTTTTCGGCTCGATCACCTCGTCGGGTTGTATCGAACGTTCCTTCGGCCAGCCGACGTCACCGTCAAGCCGTGGTTCGAGCCTCCCGACGAAGCGTCGCAGCTCACGCTCGGGGAACGACTGGTGGGCATTTATCAGGAAAGCGGCGCCGACATCATCGCGGAAGATCTCGGCATCGTTCCGGACTTCGTGCGCGCGTCACTGCGACGGCTCGGAGTGCCGGGCTACAAGGTTCTTCGCTGGGAACGCCGCTGGTCCGAACCGGGGCAGCCGTTCATCGATCCGGCCGAATACGAAGAAGTGTCAGTCGCGACGACGGGCACTCACGACACCGAGCCTGTGGCGTGCTGGTGGGACACGCTTGCGGCCGAAGATCGCAAGCGCATCGTGAATCTCCCGTCCGTACGCCGTCACCTGCCCGCGAGCTCCGACGGCGGCGTGTCGGCTCCCGCAGAGTTCGCGCCGGCGCTGGCAGACGCGTTGATTCGCGCGCTGTTGGGTTCCGCCTCTCGATTCGCCATTCTGCCGATCCAGGATCTTTTTGGCTGGCGCGATCGAATCAATACGCCGGCAAGGATCGACGAAAGCAACTGGAGCTGGCGATTGCCTTGGCTCGTCGACACGCTCGAGGAGCTGGAAGAGCCGCAGTCACGGGCCGACATGCTGGCCCGGTGGACGCGAGAAGCCGCGCGGTAGTTCACTTTTGTGCGGTCTGCTGTTCGGCGACAGATTTGCCGGCAAGGCTTGCCACGATCAACGCGAGCTCGGCCGGCTGCACCGGTTTGGCGATATGCATGTTGAACCCGGCGCCCAGCACCTTCATGCGATCGGCCGCGCCCGCGTAGGCCGTTAGAGCGGCAGCCGGAAGCTTCCCTCCTGCCTCACGCGGGAGTGCGCGAATTCGACGAATGAAGGTGTAGCCGTCTTCGTGCGGCATCTCGATATCGGTGACGACGACGTCAGGCAGTTCCTTGGCGAGCGCAGCGATGCCTTCAGCAACCGACGCGGCGAGCGTCACGCTGGCGCCATAGCGCTGCAGAATCGTGCTCACCAACTCCCGCGCATCGGGATCGTCGTCCACGACGAGAACGCCGATGCCGTCGAGCGACGGACCCTCGCCGAACCATGTGGCTGTTTCGTCGGATGTTGTAGCGGCGAGATTGAAGCCTGCGGCGACTGGGACGCGTCCGACCGGTCGGCGCGGCAACTTGATGGTAAACACGGCGCCTGTTCCGCCTGCTTCAGATGCATTGGAAGCCGTGATTGATCCGCCGTGAAGCTCGACGAGATTTCTCACGATCGCCAAACCAAGTCCAAGACCTTTGTGGATCCGCGTGGACGACGAATCGGCTTGACGGAAACGCTCGAACACGTAGGGCAGGAACTCGGAAGAAATACCCGGGCCGTCGTCTTGAACGACCATTTCGCATTCAGTGTCGGTTTGCTGCAGCCGTACCTGTACGCGTCCCCGCGGAGGCGTGAACTTGATTGCATTGCTCAACAGATTCCATGTCACCTGTTGCAGGCGGTCGGCGTCGCCCCAGATAGGAGTGACGTTCAAATCGAGCAGCAACTGCAGCTTGATATCCTTGGCGTCAGCCGACGGTTGGACGGTCTCGGCGGCAGCGCGCACGATGTCGCTTAGATCTGCGCTCCGCAAATCGAGCCGGAGCTTGCCCGCCATGATTCGCTGCACGTCGAGGATGTCCGCGATCAACTGCTCCTGACTTTGTGCGTTTCGCACGATGGTTTCCACCGCGGCGCGCCGCCGGTCTTCGGAGAGCGCCGGATCGCGCAGCATATGCGCCCACCCGACAATCGCGTTGAGCGGGGTGCGCAGCTCGTGGGATAGCGTTGCCAGGAACTCGTCTTTGACGCGGCTTGCGTCCTCAGCGATCGTCCGCGCCTTCCTCGCATCCTCTGCATCGCGTTGCGCGGTTTCGAAAAGGCGCGCGTTCTCGAGTGCGAGCGCGATGCGCGCCGCGATAGCTTCAGCCGCACGAACATCGCCGTCGGGGTATGGAACGTCCTCGGTGCGGAACACCGACAACGTACCGAGCAGCGTGTCGCCGATCAGAACCGGCGTGATGAACGCGTGCTGGGATTTGTACTTTTCGTGCAGACGCTGCAGCTCGGGCGCGAGTCCACCGAGGTCGGAGCGGTCCAAGTTGTTGAGGATGAGCGTGTGACGTTCCTCGCGCAGGCGGGCGTAGTACTCGTTTTGCGAGACTTCATCGGATTCCCGCAGCGTCGCGGCGAGAAACGGCATCGCTTCGACGGATGAATGGTGCCACGCAACGGGAACGAGACGGTCGCCCTCGTGGATGCGGATGATGCAACCCTCACCGATCGTCTCGGCGATGCGACGCGCCGCGTGTGAGGCAACCTCTTCGAAGGTCGGACTCGGCGGCGAAACGTGCGACACGTCGGCGAGGAGGGTGAGCCGCCGGCCTTCGCGTTCGAGCTTTGCACGTTCTCGTTCCAGTTCTTCGCTGCGCTCGGTTGCGACGCGTGCGCGTTCCGCGCTGGACGTCCGCGCGGCGTCGAGTCGCGCGGTAATCGCTGCAATCGCTCCTCCGGTCACAACGAACGTAATAAGAGCAGTTGTCTCTGGCGCACCCGTTTCGAAAGGCGAGATGAACAG
>DASPWV010000807.1:0-1545 GCA_035637635.1 Vicinamibacterales bacterium
TTCGCCCGCGATCGACTTCGGCCAGCCGCGCTTTGATCTTGCGGCACGCGTCGACGGCTGCGCTGCCGTTGAGATCCGCGCCGCTCGATGCCGCGGTGGCGGACGTGTTGTTGTTCTTTTCCGTTGACGTCGGCATCAGCATGACCATGTCGATGTCGATACCGAATTCGTCGGCGACGAGCTGGCGAATCTTCGTGTTGACGCCCTGACCCATTTCGGTCGCGCCCGTGGACACCTGCACCGATCCGTCGAGATAGACGTTCACTAGCGCATTCGCCTGGTTGAGAAACTTGGTATTGAACGAGATGCCGAACTTCACGGCAGTGCAGGCCAGCCCGCGCAGATGCGTTTTCGATTGCGCGTTGAATTCGGTGACCGCTTGTCGGCGCTTCTGGTACTCACCGCGCTCGATCGTTTCCGCGAACAGCCTCGGAAGGAGATTGTTCTTGATCGTTTGTCCGTACGGCGTGACGTTGCGGTCGTCGACGCCGTAGCAGTTCTTCATCCGGATCTCGATCGTGTCACGCTTCAGATAGCAGGCGATCTCCTCGACGATGTTCTCGATCGTCGCGACGCCCTGCGGCCCGCCGAAGCCTCGAAACGCGGTGTTCGGCGGTAAAGTTGTACGACAAACAGTGCCGTTAATTTGTACATTCGGAATGAAGTACGCGTTGTCGACGTGGGTCATGGCGCGGCCCATCACCGCAGTGGAGAGATCGGCGAACGCGCCGCCGTCGGAGTAGAGGTCGACCTGCAGCCCGGTGATCAGGCCGTCGTTGGTGAACGCGACTTTGTAGTCGTTCTGGAACGGATGACGTCCGCCGGTGACGCGCATGTCATCGTCTTTGTTGTATGCGACGCGCGCGGGGCGTTTCGTCTTGTGCGCAACCAGCGCGGCGATCGCGGCGGGGTGCGTGGCCTGACATTCTTTTCCGCCGAACGCTCCTCCCATCCGCTTCGTCGTGACCACGACCTTGTTGATCGGCAGGCCTAACAGGTGGGCGATCACTTCCTGCACCTCCGATGGGTTCTGCGTCGATGAGAGGACGCTGATCGCATCGAACTCGCCGGGATAGGCGATCGCCGCCTGCGACTCGAGATAAAAGTGATCCTGCCCGGCGTTCCTCCACGTGCCCTGGAGAATGTTCTCCGCGGACGCAAAGGCGGCGTTCACATCACCGCGAGCGATATGGCGCGTCGGGCCGATGAACTGCTTGCGACGCTTCGCTTCATCGATCGTGAACACCGGCTCGAGCTTCTCGATATCGATCTTGATCGCCGCCTTCGCGCGACGGAGCGCTTCGCGAGTCTCGGCGGCGATCACCACGATCGGCTGACCGATGAATGTGACGACGTCTTCGGCAAGCAGAATCTCGTCTTTGATGATCGGGCCGAAGAGGTTGTGCGCCAGATCGGCGTACGTATAGAGCGCCACCACCCCCGGCACACCGCAGGCTGCGGTGGTGTCGAGCGAGCGGATGCGGCCGTGCGCGACCGACGACCAGAAGAAATCGACGAGCAGCTCGTTGCGCGCGAACGGAACGT
>DASPWV010000808.1:0-3156 GCA_035637635.1 Vicinamibacterales bacterium
AGCACTTCGTCGACGAGCAGGATCTCGGGCTGCAGGTGGGCCGCGACGGCAAACGCCAGCCGCACGTACATGCCGCTCGAGTAGCGCTTGACGGGCGTGTCGATGAATTTCTCGATTCCCGCAAACGCCACAATCTCATCGAAGAGGCGCTGAATTTCGGCGCGTCTCATGCCGAGAATCGTGCCGCTCAGATAAATGTTGTCCGCACCGGAGAGCTCGGGGTGAAATCCAGTCCCGACTTCGAGCAGCGTTCCGACGCGGCCACGGAGCTCCGCGGTCCCTACTGTCGGCTTCGTGATGCGCGACAGGATCTTCAGAAGCGTGCTCTTGCCCGCGCCGTTGCGGCCGATGATGCCGACAACCTCACTCTGCGCCACCGAAAACGACACGTCACGTAACGCCCAGATGTGATCTGGCGACGGCTCGCGCGCGGCGCCGTTGGAGCGGGTCCCGCGCAACCGTCGCACCTGACGCGTTGTCGCATCTGAGACCGTCTCTCGCAACGATCGGTATCTAAACCTGCCGACGCTCATGCCAAGCGTGTAGCGTTTGCCGATTCCGTCGATTGCAATCGCGCGGGCGCCCGCGCGAGCGACGTCAGATGACATCGGCAAAGCTGTCTTCCATCCGGCGGAAGTAGAGGAGACCGCCTACGAGCAGCGCCGTCAACACAAGCAACGACGAGGGAACGAGCGGCCAGGGTGACGTGCCACCGACCAGGCTCCACCGGAACCCTTGAATGACCGTCACCATCGGGTTGAGCGCGTAGATGCCGCGCCACTTCTCCGGCACGAGCGACAGCGAATACGCGACGGGCGATGCGAACAGCCACGCCTGAACGAGAAACGGCATCACGTGATGCACGTCGCGGTATCGGACGTTCAGCGCGGCGAGCCAGAGGCCCGCGGCCAGCGCGGTTGCAATCGCGATCAACAGGAACACCGGCAGCGCGAGAATGGCCGGCGAAGGCGAGATGCCATACCAGATCAGCAGAGCCGACGCGAACACACTGGAGATCAAAAAGTCGGCGAGCGGGACGAGAATCGCAGCAATCGGCACGACCAGGCGCGGAAAGTACACCTTGGTGACGAGGCCGGCGCTGCCGACCACACTGCCTGCCGCGGCGGAAAGCCCCGCCGCAAACAGCTGCCAGGGCAGCAAGGCGGCAAACGTAAACACCGGATACGGCACGCCATCGGAAGGCAGCCGTGCAAGGCGCCCGAACACGACGCTGAAAACCACCATCGTGAAGAGCGGCTGAATAATCGCCCAGAGAACACCGAGGACCGTCTGCTTGTAGCGGACCTTCAAATCGCGCCAGACAATAAAGCTGGCCAGGTCGCGGTAGTGCCACAGCTCACGAAAATCAGGCAGCGACCATCCCTGCGGCGGCGCGATGCGCACGACTGGCGGTGCGGCGGCCTGTGATTCTGCTGTCACCTGTCGCTCAGGATCTGCACGATGCGTTCGGCTGCGTGACCGTCGCCGTAGAGCGGCGCCCGCGGCTCGGCCGGACTGAAGTTCCGCACGGCCGACACGATGCGCTCTGTATCGGAACCAGCGAGGATGTTCCAGCCGGTCTGAACCGTCTCGGTCCACTCGGTCTCGTCCCGCAGCGTGACGCAGGGCACACCGAGCCAATACGCTTCCTTCTGCACGCCTCCCGAATCGGTCAGGATGAGACGCGCGGCTTGTTCCAGTCGGAGCATGTCCGTATACGGCGCTGGATCGATGACGCGCACGTTGCGCGGAACATCGATGGCGGCTTCCGCAAGTGCTTTGCGCGTACGCGGGTGCAGCGGAAGGATCACCGTTTCACCGGTGCAACCGAGCGCGGCAAAGACACCCGACAACCGCTCGCTGTCGTCCGTATTCTGTGCGCGATGGATCGTCGCCAGCAGATACTCCTTCTCACGTAAATCGAGCTGCTCGAGGACCGCCGACCTCTCGCGCGCCCGTTTCGACCACTGGCCGAGCACGTCTGCCATGACGTCGCCGACGAGATGCACGCCGGTGCGAATGCCTTCTGCGGCCAGATTCGCCACGGCCGCGTCGCTCGGGCAAAACAGCACTGCTGACATCCTGTCGGCGATGACGCGGTTGATCTCTTCCGGCATGCCGCCGTTGAACGAGCGCAGACCCGCTTCGACATGTGCGACCGGCACCTGCAGCTTGGCGGCGGCGAGCGCGCCGGCGAGCGTCGAATTCGTGTCTCCGTAGACCATCACCGCGTCGGGCCGCTGCCGCACCACGGCAGCCTCGATGCCGACAAGCATTCGCGCGGTCTGCTCGGCATGCGTACCGGATCCGACGCCCAGAGACTCATCGGGCGAGGGAATCTCCAGCTCTCGAAAAAAGGCTTCGGACATCGCGAAGTCGTAATGCTGGCCGGTGTGCAGCAGCCATTCGCGGTGATCTCTCCGCAGAAGGGGAGACACGGCCGCGGCCTTGATGAACTGCGGTCGCGCGCCTACGACGGTCAGGACGAACATGTAACGATCTGGCCCGCCCGCTTGTATGAGATGCCACAGGCCGCACACCTCGCCTGCTCGTCACCGTCATCGACCCCCATTTTCAGTCGCTCGCCGCACTGGCAGAACCATCCCGCGAGTCGTGCAGGCACGCCGAGCATGAGCGCGTAGTCCGGCACGTCCGAGGTCACGACGCACCCGGCGCCAAGAAACGCGTACGCCCCAATCGTGTGACCGCACACAACGGTGGCGTTGGCGCCAATCGTTGCGCCTCTTCGAACGCGTGTTTCCCGGTACTCGTGCTTCCGAGATACGTGACTCCGCGGGTTGACGACGTTCGTGAACACCATTGACGGGCCGCAAAACACATCGTCTTCGAGAACGACACCCTCGTAGACCGAGACGTTGTTCTGGATCTTCACGTTGTCGCCAATCGACACATTCCGCGCGATGAAGACGTTCTGCCCGAGTGAACACCCTCGACCGATGCTGGCGCCGTCCATCACGTGGCTGTAATGCCAGATGGCGGTGCCCTCACCAATCGAGCAGCCAGGATCGATGGTGGCCGTCGGGTGCGCCGAATAAGGCAATCGCGACTTCCGTCGTGCGACCGCGGAACTCGTGGCGGCGTGCGTCAACCTTTTGCTCATCTGCGTGTATCTGCGACTATCTGCGGCTTATCTGC
>DASPWV010000809.1:0-3613 GCA_035637635.1 Vicinamibacterales bacterium
ATCGCCTGAAGCCTTCGACAAAGGGCACCGATGGCACGATGCCAAATCGGTCGCGCATCGTCGAATCGATCGATCGAAACTCGATGTACTCGGGCACGATGCCGGCGTGCCGAACGTTGATATCAATGCCGACGGCGTCGGCCATCGATCGAACAACGTCGTCAATGGTCACTGGGCGGCCCGACGCAAAATCCACGGTCGCCGATGTGCCTGCAGCGTTCAACAACGCCAGATAGCCATCGACGGCGTCGTCGACATACATGAAGTCGATCAGGTTCTGTCCGTCGCCCCGGACGACGAACTCGCGTTCGCCGGATGACATGGCCTTGAGCCATCGCGTCGTGATCTTGCGCTCGGCTTCATAGGGGCCGTATGCGCCGAAGAATCGGACGTTGATGTAACTGCCGAGTGTGCGGCGGCGTTCGAAGAAAAACCGTACGTATTGCTCGGAGGCCAGCTTGCTGATCGCGTACGGCAACCGCGGCGACACGGGCGACACCGGCGAGACCTCGCCCATAAGGCCATCGTAGACAGCGCCTGAAGAGACGTACACCAAGTGCCCGGCACTGCAGTGCTCGAGAAACGTCAGAAGCGCAAACGTGTTTTGTTCGAGATCCCATCGCGGCCGCTCGGCAGACACGGCCGGATCGCCGTTTGCCGCGAGATACAGCACCGCGTCGGCCCGCCCGCCAATCGTGCGCGTAAGCGCCTGCACGTCCGCGTCGTTCAGCAGATCGCAGCGCACTGGCCGGACATGTGTGAGTTCGTGCTGCGTGACAAAGTCGTTCAGGCCGGACGTCCGGTGATAGACGGCCACAATGTTCCAACTGCGCGGCGCGCGAAGCAGTACGTTGCGCCCGAGAAATCCGGATGCCCCGGTGATAACGACGGTCATGCGGTGGCGTTTGCGGTCTTCCCCGTCACCGCGGCCAGATTCTCGGCATACCAGGGAATGGTCTGGCGGATCCCGGCCTCGAGTGAAACTCCGGGCCTGAAGTCGAGCATTGAAATGGCCTTTTCGATCGATGGCACGCGCAAATCGACTTCGGGTCCCGGGTGCGGGCGGAAGATGATCTCCGACTTCGAGCTCGTGAGCCGAATGATCGTGTGTGCGAGCTCGAAATTCGTGACCGTGCCCTGCGGATTGCCGAGGTTGAAGGCCTGACCAATTGCCTCTTTACGCTCGACGCACCGCAAGATGCCGTCGGCGAAATCGCTGATAAAGCACCAGGAGCGGATTTGTGTGCCGTCGTTGAAAATCGTGATCGGCAGGTTCTGCAGGGCCTGACAAATCATCCCTCGTATCGCGCCATCTCCGACCTGCCTGGGACCGTACACGTTGAACGGACGAACCACGACGAGCGGCAGGCCATCTTCCTTGTAGTGCGCGAATGACAGATGCTCCGACGCGAGCTTGCTGGCTGCGTACACCCAACGGTTCTCGCCAACCGGGCCGATTGTGGAGAGACCGTCTTCTTTTCCTTTGTGGATGAACGGGCCGTAAATCTCGCTCGTAGAAAACTCCACAAAGCGTTCGACGCCGGCGTCAATCGCTGCCTTGACCACTAGATTCGTGCCGAGCAGGTTCACTTCCATTGTCCGGATGGCACTGCGATCGACCGTATAGACGCCGGCAATGGCCGCACAGTGAATCACGACCTGACACCCCTCAATCGCGCGACGTATCGCCTCGTAATCGAGCACATCACCTTTGATGAATTCAAGATGACGATGACCGTCGAGATGCGCGAACTGCAGCGCATTGCGGTGGAGGTTGTCGTACACCACCACCTCGTTCCGCTCGATCAATTGCTCGACGAGATGCGATCCGATGAAGCCGGCGCCGCCGGTGATTAACACTCGCTTGCCAGTCAAAGCCATGTGGGTCTCCTCGTGTCTTCAGTCGTGCTTGCCGTTGCTCGCCCGCGACCGCTCCGGCGCGGAGCGACTTCGCCGAGCCGGCTGCGGCTCTCGGCGGAGTGGGAAGAGCTTCTCGCGCGGCACGCCGTGCGCGACCAGATCGGCGATGTGCTGTCCCGGCTTCTCCAGCGAGGCGACGATCATCAGATCGTACTCAACGCTCGTATGGTCTTCGATGCGGCGCACTGGCATACCGAGGAAGTCGCCGCCGTTCTCCCGGTCGAACACCGCCACGGGCTCGAGCCCTGATTCTTTCAGCGAGAGGTAGGCGAGCTCCGCCGGCTCGCCACGGCCGTAGATCGCGACCCGCCGGTCCGCGGCTGCGCACTCCTGAACCACCACGCGCAGATGCTGCCGCACTTCGCGATAGAGGTGCAGCGAGTAATCCATGAACTCATAAGTCAGACGCGCCTTCTCCGCGATCCCGCGCGGCGTGATCAGATAACTGATCCGGTTCGGCTGCACGTTGACGCATTTGATATAGCCCTTGCGCATCAGGCGCTTCAAATAGATGTTGGCGAGTCCGAGCGCGATGCCCAGCCGACTGGCCAGTCCGCGCTGCGTCACACGAGAATTCTGATGCACTGCTTCGAGCAGTTTCAGATCGCGATGTGCTTCGAGATCCACGATGAAGGGTCTGTTCTAAGGCTGGCGGTGCGCGGCTGCCGTGAGCGATGAGAGCGCGCGTTCGACCGCATCCCAGTCGTCAGGATCGTCAATCCCGAGCCCGTAGGGGTGGGCCATGGGCAGCGCAATCGTGCGGTTGCCGTACAGGCTTGGCTCCGCGTCGAACAACAGATCACTTTTGAACACGTAAATCGCGCCGTTCATCGCCCAGGCGGGCGGCAAATCCTGTCGCCTGTTGATGCGTCGTTTGACCGGTTCCCCGGTGACAAACAGCACGGCGCTTCCA
Source organism: Vicinamibacterales bacterium (assembly GCA_035637635.1). Lineage (GTDB taxonomy): Bacteria > Acidobacteriota > Vicinamibacteria > Vicinamibacterales > UBA2999 > DASPWV01. Next base: position 2,834 of record DASPWV010000809.1, read on the forward strand.
TCAGACCGAACGCGCAGCGTGCGCATCGGGTGATTGTGCGCGGACACTTCGCTGACACCGACCACCGAGTCAGCAGCGGTTTCGCGGAGCAGTCGGATGGCGTCACGGATGTGTTCGGGCTGACGCAGCGGCGAAGTCGGCTGGAGAATCATCACCGCGTCCGCACGGTAGCCGCGATGGACTCGCATCCACTCGGCCGCGTGCTGCATCACCGGCAGGTGCGGCGTTTCGTCCCGCGCGAGCTCCGCGGGGCGCAGAAACGGGACGGCGCAGCCCAGCGACCGCGCGTAGTCGGCAATGGCTTCGTCATCGGTCGAAAGAATCAGGCGATCGAACGCCTTCGAGGCACGCGCAGCGTCGATGGTGTAGCCGATGAGCGGCTTGCCGAGAAGCCGTTTCAGGTTCTTGCCAGGGATGGCTTTCGAACCACCGCGGGCGGTGATGACGCCGAGGACTGTCACTGGGACTTGGGACTTGGGACTTGGGGCTTGGGACTTGGGACTTGGGACTTGGGACTTGGGGCTTACGCGAGATCCTCCCACGCGATGAGCGAATCTTTCGCAATCGCGCGCTTCGCGACACGGCCGATCACGTCGCCAAGCTGCCGCGCGGGAATGCCCGTGCCCGGTCGCTTCGCCCAGACCGCGTTCGCTGGAATCGCCTCGCCCGCGGGGATGTCTCGCAGCGAGACCACGCTGTGATGCGCCATGTTGCGGACGTCCTGCTCGCCCGGTTGAATCTGCTTGGTCGACCCCGATGCGCGCTCGATCGCACGAATGC
>DASPWV010000810.1:0-9350 GCA_035637635.1 Vicinamibacterales bacterium
CCTTGAACCTTTGAACCCTTGAACCTTTGAACCTTTACGTTGTGGCTGGATGGCGGCGAAAGATGGCCCAGAGCAGTAATCCAAAGAGCACAAACGGAATGGCCGGGAGGAGCAGCGCCACTGCCGCGGCGACGAGGCCAAAGATCAAAATGCCGCCCGCGAACAACGCGAGAAGCGGAAGAGCCGTCGCGCCGAGCGCCAGTCCAACAGCGCCGAACGTAAGGCCGATCGGAATCCAAAGCAGCTTCAGCAGAAGGCGGATGGGAAAGAACACGGCCCACAGCGCGAGCCGGAGCACAAAGAAGACGAAACCGAGAACCGCAACAACCGACATGCCCACGAACGCCAGCGTTGCCAGCATGAAGAGCGTGAACACGGTTTGAACACCCCCTCCAAGGAGAGGACGAGAGACGGGATGTGCAGGTTCGCTTCCGAAGCCGAAAGGCAGGCCTTCGCCGGGGCTTTCGCTGTGCCCTCTGCACGCCTCGGCGGTTTAATGGGAGTTGGAGCGCCTACGTAGATCCGCGACGGGCGCTACCAGTGCCTTGACGGGCACTAGCGCGTGTCGAACACCGCTTTGAAATCGGGAAGATCCCACTCGACGAGGCCGTTGCGGACCTCGGCCATCGCAATGCGCTCGGCCTTCGTCGGCCGCGGACCATACTCGGCGTCGGAGGCCTGGCCCTCGTCGAGCCGCGGCTTCGCCCCGCGGCGGAGCTGCTTCGCACGGAGCGCCGAGACGTCAACGTAAAGAAAGCGGCTCTCAATTGCTGGTGCCGGCTCTCGAGGTTCGCGGGGTTCTTCCTGTTCGCCGACTTCACCCGGCGGGACTTCCAGTTCAGACATAGCCCTTCAGCTTAATACAAAGTTCGACGGTTCCAAAGTGCCACTGTGCCAAGGGTGCTAGGAGCCGGTCCCACTAATAGCATGGGTCGCGTTCCGAGCGCCACGCCAGCAGATGCAAGACGCCGCGACGCAGGCAATGCCTCAGTGCATTGCCGAGGAGCGGCAACGCCGCAGATGCCGGTGTGCCGCCGGAACCCGAAGGGCGACCCATGCTATTACTCGGACCGGCTCCTAGTGCCGTTTCAGGCACCTCCCTCCCGCCAGCCTCCCGCCAGGCTAATCCAGGGTGCTCGCTAACAGCCCAGTTTTGCGCGACCTCCGTCCCCGCTAGCGACCTCCGTTCCCCGCTTAGGCACCTCCGTCCCCGCCCAGCCGCCACAGCGCAGTCGTCGTGGCGAGCCTGGCGGACACCAGCTCACAGTCGTGGTGGCGGGTCTGCTAGGTTCGCCGGTTGCCCGGTGTCAGCCGTCAACCCGCACACGAGAGCCGCGGCCGCTTGGAACCGGAGGAACTTTTAGGAGCGTTTCACAAAAATCCCGATGAACCACGAAATCACGCCCGTGACGAGCGCGCCGAGAATGGCAGCTGTGACCGAGGCGATCTGAAAGCCCGGCACCACCGCGGCGGCCAGTCCGAACGCGATGCCGTTCACCACCAGGTAGAAAAGACCCAGCGTAAGGACTGTGATGGGCAGCGTGAGAATGACAAGGATGGGCCGGATGATGGCATTCACGAAGCCGAGGACAAGGGCGGCAAGGAGCAGCGCACTCCACGACGAGATCGTAACTCCGGGTACGAACGAGGCAGTCGCCCAGAGCGCTACCGCCACGACGAGCCAGTGGATCAGAAAGCCGGCCATGCGAAGAACTCTGACAGTGGAAGCCTGAAGGTGGCCGCCGTCGACGATCCGAACTTCACGAGCGCTCGCCGCGATTCCTCGCTGGAGACAATCTGCGTTGCCATAGCTCTTCCCGTTAGTCAGAGCACGAGTGACACGATCGTGCGGGCGCGCGATCTCGTCTAACCCGGACGATGTAACCCTCGAATGTCTCTGTGACGACCGGCCGTCAGACCGCCGCGAGTTCCGCCTCGCGCACGGGGTCGAGGACGCCAAGCACTTCATCCTCGCGGACGATCAGATACTCTTTGCCGTCGATCTTGATCTCGGTCCCCGAGTACTTGCCGAAAAGCACGGTGTCGCCTGCCTTGACGTCGAGCGGAAACACCTCGCCCTTGTCGTTCACGCGGCCTTTGCCGGCAGCGACGACCTTGCCCTGCTGCGGCTTTTCTTTCGCGCTGTCGGGAATGTAAATCCCCCCGACCTTCTGCTCCTGCTCCTCGATGCGCTCGATGAGCAACCGATCGCGCAGTGGACGAACGTTCATCTGACCCCTCCAAGTGAAAGTGATGAGAACGCACAAGGAATCGTCACGGCCGGTTCGCGTTACAAACCGGCCGCGCACAACCTGATCCCTGATCCCTGATCCCTGATCCCTGATCCCTGATCCCTGATACCTGATCCCTGATGATTACGCAACTTCCACGCTGATGGAGCGCGGCTTGGCCTCTTCGCGCAACGGCAGCTTGATCGTGAGCACGCCGTTCTTGTACTCCGCCGCGATCTTGAGCGATTCGACCGTCGGCGGCAGAGAGAACGTCCGCACGAAGTTGCCGTAGGCGCGCTCGACGCGATGGAGATTCTCCTGCTTGATCTCGTTGTCGAGCTTGCGCTCGCCACGAATCGTCAGCGTGTTGTTCTCCACACTCACGTCGATGTCCTCGCGGCGCATGTCGGGCAATTCGGCTTTCAGCACGAGCTGACCCTCGGCCTCGTAGATGTCGACGGGTGGCGTCCACGTTCCGCGGCTCATCAGATCGTCTTCGCGCCCCCGGCCGCCATACGATTCGTTGAACAAACGCTTCATGCGCTCCTGCAACACTGCCAAATCACGAAATGGATCGAAACGAACGATAGCCATACGGATCCTTCAGTTGCGCGGAGTGAAAAGCGCTCCGCGCGGAAAGATGTAGGGCTCACGCTACCCGGGACGGCAATCGGGCGCGAATTACCGAACCCTGGGGAGTCGCAAGCCTGGTGTGTTTTTAAGTTGTCCCCGCGTACTCGCCCTCTACGACCTCGCCGTCTTTCACATCGGTCTGCCCGCTCGCGCTGGAACCGCTCGATGCCTGCCCTGGCGCGTTCTTGTAAAGCGCTTCGGCCATGGCATGCGATGCCTGTTGCAGCACCGTCATGGTCGAGCGAATGCCAGCGAGGTCGTCGCTCTTCACAGCATTCTTGACGGCACCGAGCGCCGTCTCAATCCGGCTGGCTTCTGCGGCGCCGAGTTTTGCCTTGTTCTCATCGAAGGTCTTCTGCACTGAGTAGACGAGGGCGTCTGCCTCGTTGCGAGCGTCGATGAGGTCGCGCCGCGACTTGTCGTCGGCCGCGTGCGATTCCGCGTCCTTCACCATGCGATCGACGTCTGCTTTCGACAACCCGCTCGAGCCGGTAATGGTGATCGTCTGCTCTTTGCCGGTTGCCGTGTCCTTTGCCAGGACATTGACAATGCCGTTGGCGTCGATGTCGAAGCTGACCTCGATCTGCGGCAGGCCGCGCGGCGCCGGCGGCAAGCCGGCCAGATGGAACCGGCCGAGCGTCCGATTGTCGCGAGCGAGCGGGCGTTCGCCCTGCAGCACGTGCACTTCGACGCTGGTCTGGTTGTCGGTCGCCGTGGAAAAGACCTCGCTCTTTCGCATCGGAATCGTCGTGTTGCGCGGAATGAGCGTCGTCATCACGCCGCCGAGTGTTTCGATGCCGAGCGACAGCGGCGTCACGTCGAGGAGCAGCATGTCCTTGACTTCGCCGGCGAGCACGCCGGCCTGAATGGCGGCACCGACGGCTACGACTTCGTCAGGGTTGACTCCTTTGTGCGGCTCCTTGCCGAAGAATTTCTTGACGGTCTCCTGCACTCGAGGCATGCGCGTCGAACCGCCGACGAGCACCACTTCGTCAATCTGTGACGGCTTGATCCCCGCGTCTTCGAGCGCCTGCTTCACCGGACCCATGGTGCGCTGCACGAGATCTTCGACGAGCGACTCGAGCTTCGCGCGCGACAGCTTGATCGCCAGATGCCTGGGTCCTGAGGCGTTCGCCGTGATGAACGGCAGATTGATTTCGGTTTCGATGACCGAGGAGAGCTCGATCTTCGCCTTCTCGGCTGCTTCCTTCAGACGCTGAAGCGCCATCCGATCTTTGCCGAGATCGACGCCTTCCGCATTCTTGAACTCGGCGATCAGCCAGTCGACAATGCGCTGATCGAAATCATCGCCGCCAAGGTGGGTGTCGCCGTTGGTCGATTTGACTTCGACGATGCCGTCGCCAACTTCGAGGATGGAGATGTCGAACGTGCCGCCGCCGAGGTCGTAGACCGCAATGGTCTCGTGACTCTTCTTGTCGAGGCCATATGCGAGGGCGGCAGCCGTTGGCTCGTTGACAATCCGTAGAACGTTGAGTCCGGCGATCTTGCCCGCGTCTTTGGTGGCCTGCCGCTGCGCATCGTTGAAATACGCAGGCACCGTGATGACCGCGTCAGCGATCGTCTCACCGAGATAATCCTCGGCCGCTTTCTTGAGCTTCTGGAGGATCATCGCGGAGATTTCCGGCGGCGAATACTTCTTGTTCCGCACGTCGACCCACGCGTCACCGTTCGTGTGAGCCACAACTTTGTAGGGAACACGCGCGAGCTCGGTGCTGACTTCCGAGAACTTGCGGCCCATGAACCGTTTGACGGAGAAGACCGTGTTCTCCGGGTTCGTGATGGCCTGCCGTTTCGCAACCTGTCCAACCAGGCGTTCGCCGTCTTTGGCGAACGCCGCCACCGACGGGGTGATCCGCGAGCCCTCCTGGTTGACGATGACGGTCGGCTGACCGTTTTCCATCACCGCCACCACGGAGTTCGTGGTGCCCAGGTCGATGCCGATCACCTTTCCTTTTGCCATATGTGATCTACCTCTAATCGCTTCGTATCGCGCGTGGCCCAAACCGTCTCGGGCCTCCGCACATCGTCCAATGCAGATCATATGGATGACATGAGTGCTTGTCAAGCATTTTATCTTAGCCTAATTGACTCATGTATGGCCGTGCTCGGCGCTCTTCCCCTTCTCTTGTTGGTCTGAGCCGGGCAATCTAGCGCTAGAGCCGGCTCAACAGGATCGAAATGGACTCGGCGCCGCTTTCGACGGCGTGTGGCAGGTCTGCGGGTGACAGGCGCCCGCGGTCGGTGAGAAAGAGCGTTGCGAGCTCGGCCGGCACGAATTCGAAGTACGCATTGACGCGCGCGATGCCGGCCGCCGCGCCCCACACTTCCTCCGGTGGTCCCAGCGGTAAGGCGAGCGCTGATTCCAGAACGTTCGGCACGAATTTGTCGTGGCTGGCGATGACGTAGACGGGTGTGCCGCGCAGGTTCGCTGCCGCACAGAGACCCAGACTGCCGACTTTATTGATCCATCGCGTGGAGCAGACGGCATCGGCGCCAAGCACGATTGCCGAGGCGTCTGGCAGAAACGTCGTAAGGGCGGCATCGATCACGAGCGTCACTTCCGCCGAGCGATCGTGCAACGCCGCCGCCAGACGACGGCCTTCGAAGCGCGGCCTGCCCTCGCCGCAGACGATGCGCATGCGGCGCTCCCCTGCGAGCTCGCCGAGCACGCGCGCGACGCTGCCGCTATAAGACAAGGTCAGGATAAGCGGTGAATCCTCGTCCGTTAACAGCTCGCGGAGCGTGATTGCGGCGGCGCGATCGAGCGCACGCGGCGCCCGTTCCATCTCCATGCGGACACGAGCGAACGTTCCGGGGTGATCGGCGTCGTCGACCGCTGCGGCGCACGCGTGCCACAACGCCGCCATCGGTTGCCGGCGACAGATCAAGCGCGCAAATGCCAGGACGTCTTGCGGACTGCTCTCCAGCGCAGCGGTCAGCACCGGAAGGAGCCGCGCCAGGAGTTCAGAAGCGCCGGCCTCTCGGTCGTCCGCAATCGCACGGGCGCGGCTGAGAAGCGTCACGCCACTAGCATAGGCCGTACGGCTACAATGGCCAGAAGCGTCTGTTGATGAGCATGCGGCCCATTTCGCGCCTGTTGATTTCCACCGATGTCGGCGACCTCGGTCAGGAAGTCCGCCGGCTGTTCGACGATCTCTCTCGCCGTCGTCCCGATCGTCGTCATATGGTCTCGGGTGAATGCATGCCGCTCTTGGACGTGTTCGAGACCGATCGCACGATTGAAGTGGTGCTCGATCTGCCCGGCATCTCCATTGAGAGCATTCGGATCATGCTGAAATCGGGCGTGCTCCTCATCGTTGGAGAGAAGGAGCGATCCGAGCCGGCGATGCGAATGCCCGCGAGCTTTCACCTCGTCGAGCGCGATTTCGGCCGCTTTGCGCGGGCCATTCGCGTGCATGCCGCGATTGACGCGTCGAACGCGCGGGCGCGGCTCAAGCAGGGCGAGCTTCGCGTGATTCTCGCGAAAATCCAGGAACGTCGCGGCCGCGAAATTCTCGTCTCGATCGATGGCGAGAGCACGCCACCGACCTCCACAGCATGAGGCTGCTCTTCATCGGCGATATCGTCGCGCGGCCGGGACGCGAAGTTGTGCGCCGCGGTCTCAAGACGCTTGTTCGCGCCCACCACATCGATTTCGTCCTGGCCAACGTCGAGAACGCCGCGGGAGGTGCAGGGGTGACGCGCGAGATTGCCGACGAGCTTTTCGGACTCGGCATCGACGTTCTCACCTCGGGCAATCACATCTGGGACAAACGCGAGGTGCTCACGTTCATCGGCGAAGAGCCGCGGCTGCTGCGCCCGGCTAATTATCCGGCGGGCGCGCCAGGCTCCGGTGCGTTCATCGCCAAAGCCGAGAACGGCGAGCTCATCGGAGTGGTCAACGTCATGGGTCGCGTGTTCCTCGCAAACATCGACGATCCGTTCTCGGTTGCCGCGCGCGAAGTTGCGCGTCTGCGTGCCGCAGGCGCGCGAACGATCCTCGTCGACTTTCACGCGGAAGCGACATCCGAGAAGCTCGCGCTGGGCTGGCACGTTGATGGAACCGTCACCGCCGTGATCGGCACGCACACGCACGTCCAGACGGCCGACGAGCATATCCTGCCGGGAGGGACGGCGTACATCACCGACGTCGGCATGACCGGCGCGCACGACGGCATCATCGGGATGGAGCGTACGGCCATCATCTCGCGGTTCATCACCGGTCTGCCTGCGCGAATTGAGTCCGCCACCGGGGACCTCCGGCTCCATGCGGTCGTCATCGAGGCGGAGGCCGGCAGCGGTCGCGCCCTCGGCATCACACGAGTTGGCGTGACGCTCGCGGAGCTCGACGCGATGAATGACGCGGCGCGACAGCCGGCGGCGAGCCTGACGTGAGTAGCCTGTTCGATCTTCCCTTCGAGGAACCTGGGCCGGAATCGGAAGACGTCCTCTCTCAACCGGTCAAGCAACCGGCGCCGCAGCCGGTTCGGCGCGTTTTCACCGTTACCGAGCTGACGGCGGCGCTGCGTCAATTGCTGGAAACGACCTTCCCCGAAGTATGGGTCGAAGGCGAGCTGTCAAACGCCAAAGTGTGGACCACGGGTCACCTCTACTTCACACTGAAAGACGGCGCGGCGCAGATCAAAGGGATCATGTTCCGTTCCAATCTGCGGTACTTGCGATTCAAGCCAGAGGACGGATTGCGCGTGGTGGTCCGCGGCCGCCTCAGCGTCTACGATGCAAAGGGCGAATACCAGATTGTTGCGGAGCATCTCGAGCCGAAGGGGTTGGGGACGCTGCAACTGGCATTCGAGCAGCTGAAGAAAAGGCTCGCCGCGGAGGGCCTGTTCGACGCCACACGGAAGAGACCCTTGCCCGCGTTGCCTCGGCGCATCGGCATCGTCACGTCCATCGACGGCGCCGCGTTGCGAGACATCATTCGCGTGCTGCACCGGCGATATCCGAACGCGAGTCTGGTGATTGCCCCGTCGCGCGTGCAGGGCGAGGATGCGGCAGGCGAGATCGTCCGCGCGCTGCGGCTGGTTGCGCGTGTCAAAGGCGTTCACGTGGTCATCCTTGCGCGCGGCGGCGGATCCCTCGAAGATCTCTGGGCCTTCAACGAGGAAAAGGTTGCCCGCGCGATTGCCGCGTCGCCCGTGCCGGTGATTTCAGGAGTCGGCCACGAAACAGATTTCACGATTGCCGACTTCGTCGCGGACGTTCGCGCGGCCACACCTTCAGCAGCTGCGGAGATCGTCGTGCGCCGCAAAGACGAATTCTGTGCGCTCATCGATCGCTTGGGGGAACGTCTCGACGCGGGCATCAAGAGCCGGTTGAGAAGATGGGAATCGCGATTGAGTCTGCTCGCGGGCCGACCTGGATTCGCCGGTTTCCGTGGACGCCTTGCCATGCGCGGCCGCCATGTCGCGGAGCTCACCGCGGAGCTCCGGCAGGCGGGAGCGGCCGCCTTGGCCCAGCGCACCAGGCGTTATCAATCGATCGCTCGAACACTGCAGCAATTCCACCCCGGTCGACGCCTTGCAACGGTGCGGACGAAACTTGTCGAGCGTGAGAACGCTCTCGTGAAGGCACTCACGCGGCGCCTGCACGTGTCGCAGTCTCGCGTGCAGAGCGCCATTGCCCGGCTCGAGGGCTTGAGTCCACTCGCGGTGCTCGCCCGCGGATATGCCGTTTGCTGGGACGGCGCAAGAACGCGGATCGTGCGCGACGCGACGACGGTGACGATTGGCGAGCGCGTGCGTGTGGCGCTCGAGCGCGGCGAGTTGCAGTGTCGTGTTGAGGAGAGATCAACCGCCAGCGGCGACAGCTGACGACGCCCGGCATTGTGGCGCGAGCAGAGATCCGCGGATGTCTATTACAGCGCTACGCACGAGATCTTGTGGACTGCGATACGACGATGGATACGACGATCAAGGATTTTGAACAGGCCATCGCGGAGCTCGAGACGATTGTCAAGAAGCTCGAGGAAGGCGATCTTGCGCTCGAAAAATCGCTCGAGCTGTACGAGCGCGGCGTGCAGCTGTCGCGCTTCTGCCATGCCCGACTCGAGGACGCCGAGAAGCGCATCGAGATTCTGAACGAGCGCGGCGAGCTCAAAGCCGCTCCGCCCTCGCTCGCGCTGCCGGACGAGGACCGCTGAGCGTGGCAACGCTCGAGGAGTATCTGTCTGCCGCACGGCGGCAGATTGAAGAGGCTCTCGAGCGGTACCTGCCTCAGCCGCCGAACACTCCCCCCATCATCGTCGACGCCATGCGGTACAGCCTGCTTGGTGGGGGCAAGCGATTTCGGCCCGTGCTGACGCTTGCCAGCGCCGAAGCCGTCGCACTCAAACGCAACATGCCGCTTGAAGATGCACGGGCGCTCGCGCTGCCGGCGGCGTGCGCCATCGAGATGATTCACACTTACTCGCTCATTCACGACGATCTTCCCGCGATGGATAACGAC
>DASPWV010000811.1:0-5736 GCA_035637635.1 Vicinamibacterales bacterium
TCCCGCGTCGCGCACGCGCCGCACAAAATCCTCCGCCGCGGCGCCGGAAGCCCATCCCTGATACGAGAAGCCAATGAGGTCTGAAAGGCCATGATCGCGGAACAAACACCGAATGGGGCGTTTGGACTGCCGCGGCTCGCAAGTTGCGAACACTTCGTATGGCCGGTACAACGATTCCGCTGTCACTGCGCGATCAATGGACCGCGCGAGAATCGCTTCGTCCGTGGCAATCCATTCGCAGCCGCTCTCGGCGATGAGAGCAATCGCCTCGCCCGACACGGATCCTTCGGATGGCCACACGCCGCGCGGCCTGCTCCCGAACAACGACGCGTGCAGTCGAAACGCGCGATCGAGTTGCAGGCTGGCATCGCTTGGCCATCGAAAGACGCCCCGTGGAAGCGCAGACTCCGGGTGCGCTCGGAAGTGAACGTCGGTATCGCACAGCAGCGGCAGGATCGGGTGATAGAACGGTGACGTTGAAAGCTCGATCTGCCCGCGCTCGGCCGCCGTTCGATACGCTGGAATGACCCGCTTGAGGAGCTCGAGCTCGATGTCGCGCAGCGTGCTCTTGTCGTCTTCGCTGAAGTGGCTTCCCTTCTCGACGAGTTTTCGCAGGCGCAAATCGGTGGCGAGCCAGTCTGGATCGATCCACACGAGCTTGTGCCAAATCTGGAGGTCGCGCAGATCCGCCGTGTCGAATGTGTCCGGCGACGAACGGCGTCCATACAGCGCGAAGTAGTACGGAAAGCGGCGAATCATGTGCTCGACCGCAGCGTGAAATCCATTCGCCACAAGGAAGCGTCGCTCGTCGGCGTCGAGCGTATCCGCCGGCTTCAAGCCAATTGCCAGATGACGATCCTTCGCGCGATCCTCCGCAAAGGCCTGTATTTGAATCAGGAGTGACGGCACGAGATTGAAGGTGACGCGCACACGAGGAAACTCCTCGAGCAGCGCGACCATGCCGTAGTAATCCTTCGTCGCGTGGAGCCGCACCCAAGGCAGGATGTGCTCGCCGCTGGCGAGGTCCTCGTAGTACGGCTGGTGCATGTGCCACAGGATCGCAAGCTTGGTCATTGCTGTCCCGAAACAGGTACCATGGGATTTCGTGCGCTTGCTCGATCGCTACGTCATTCGCGAGATTCTGCCGCCATTCGTCATTGCGCTGCTCGTCTTCACGTTCATCCTGATTATCCCTTTCATTCTCGACATGGCCGAGCAGCTCATCGCGAAGGGTGTGCCCTGGCCGACGCTGCTCCGCTTGACTGCGACCCTGGTCCCGCAGGCGCTGGGGTTGACCATCCCGATGGCGTTTCTCATCGCGATTCTGGTGGCGCTCGGCCGGCTGTCGGGCGATCGCGAGATTGTCGTGATGATGGCGTGCGGCATCAGTCCGTTCCGCATGCTGAGGCCCGTGCTGATCCTCGCGGTCGTCTTCTGGGCCGCGACCTCCTGGGTGCTGATCGACGCCATTCCAAACGAGAATCAAAACTATCGCGAGATCACCCTCCGCATCGTGGCCGATCGGGCGGAGGGTCAGGTGCGCGCACGGGAGTTCTTCGAGGACTTCCCTGACACGGTTCTCTACGTGCGTGAAATTCCGGCCGGCGGTGGATGGAGAGGCGTCTTCGCCGTGAACACGAGGAAGTCGGGTCAGCCCGTGGTGTTCGTCGCATCCACCGGACAAATGGTCGTCGATCGCAATCGCAAAACCATCGAGATGGTCCTCGAAGACGGCACCAGGCACACGACGCAGGCGTCCGATCCTGCGGTGTACGAAGTCGTGCGTTTCAAGCAGATGGTGCTCTCGTTGAACCCAGAGAGCGTCTTCCCGCGGAACGGGCCTGCGCGCGGAGATCGCGAGATGTCGATCGCGGAGCTTCAGGAGCGCAGAGCGGAGCTCGAGGGCCGCGGCCTGTCGGCCCATAACCAGATCATCGAAATCCAGAAGAAGTTCTCGATTCCGATCGCGTGTTTCGTGTTCGCAATCACGGGAGTTGGTCTGGGACTCAGTAATCGTCGCGACGGTAAGTTCGCAAGTTTCGTCGTCGGTATCGCGGTCATCTTCCTCTATTACGTGGTCATGTACACCGCGCACGCGGTGGCCAAGGGCGCTCTCGTGCCGGCCTGGCTCGCCATGTGGCTCCCGAATATGGTCATCGGCGCGATGGGCGCCATTCTGCTGTGGACGCGCGCCAGAAGCGCGGATGCGCCGCTGCGAATCAGCCTGCCGGCGATGCCGAGGATTGGCCTGCGCAGAGCAACGGCTGACGAGACGACGACCGGCGCCGTGGTTGAAGGAGCTGCTGCGGCCGCAACGCGCCGGGCGTCGGCGGCTCGGCCAGTCGTCGTCATCCGCATCCCGCATCTGCGACTGCCCCGCCCCAATCTGCTGGATTTGTATATCGCGCGAATCTATCTGCGAATGGTCTCGCTCTCCGTTCTCGCGATGCTTGGGCTTTTCTACATCTCGACGTTCATCGATCAATCCGACAAATGGTTCAAAGGGCAGGTGTCGCTGCGGGTGATTCTTGAATTCATGGCCTGGTCGACGCCGAAATTCCTGTACTACATCCTGGCCATTTCGGTCCTGCTGGCGGCGCTCGTCACCATCGGGCTTCTCACGAAAAGCAGCGAGCTCGTCGTCATGCGCGCGTGCGGCGTCAGCCTCTATCGCACGTCCGCGCCGCTATTGATTTTCGCAATCGTCGCCGGCGGCATTCTGTTCGCCTTCGAGGAGCGAGTGCTCGCGATCACGAACCGCCGCGCGTCATACGTGCATCACCTCCTGCGTGGCGGAACGCCACAAACGTTCGACGTTCTGGCCAATCGGAAATGGTTGATGGGCCGGCGCGGCGAGATGTACCACTACGAGTACTACGATCCGCGAAGAAAGGAGCTGAACGCGCTTGCCGTGTTTGAATTCAGTCCGTCCACGCTGCAGTTGACGAAGCGCACGCAAGCCATCCAGGCGAGCTTTCAACCGCGCGTCGCCGCAGACGCGGAGCCTTGGGTCGCATGGAACGGGTGGCAGCGCGAATTCCCCGAGCGCGACGTCACGCGGTACACGCCTTTCCAATCGATACGCCTGGCGCTCGAACCGGCAGACTATTTCGTGACTGAAGCTCCGGAACCCGAGCAAATGAACTTCGGACAGCTGCGCGGTTACATTGCAAGCCTCATGGCGAGTGGTTACAACGTTCTCCAGTACCGAGTCGAGCTGCACCGGAAGGTGGCGTTTCCGCTCGTCACTATCATCATGACGCTGATCGCCGTGCCGTTCGGGACGACCACGGGCAGACGCGGTGCGATGTACGGGATTGGCGTCGGCATCGTGCTCGCGCTCGTCTACTGGACGATGATCAGTGTGTTTGCGGCGATTGGGGCGGCGGGGCTGATGCCGCCGGCGCTCGCAGCATGGGCGCCAAACGTGCTGTTCGGCGCAGCCGCCGCCTACCTGCTGTTGACGGTACGGACGTGAAGCAAGACCGCACTAACCCGCCAGGCGGCGCTTTCTCGCCTCGCCGCGGATCGGCGGTGCGATTTGGCGTTGGCGTCGCGCTCTGCTTGATCGCGCTTCCAGTGATGTTGTACGGCTTCTTTGCGGTGGCACGCGTGCTCGAGCGCGGCGGCTACGGAATTGCTGCCGTACGAGACGCGCTCGCGATTCTCGGTCTCTCCGGCGTGCTGCTCGCGACCGGGATTGCAACAATCATCTGGGACGTCAGCAAGAGGTACGAACAGTAGCCGGAAACTCCTTTTGGCCTTTAGGTTAAGCCCCCTATTTCATCTCACCAGCCACAAGTCAGCAATCGAGATCGTCGCGTCGGTGCCGGGGAGCGTGTTGAGCGTGTCGACTACCAACAATAGCGACTCGATGCGGTCGAATGCGGGATGTTCCGAGCTTGTCGCGCCGATCGGCCGGAAATCGGCGAGCCGTAGATCGACGGTGCTCAGCGTCGGACCGAGAAAGATCGATTTCGCCCATCGTTCTCCGCCCCGTACGGCGGGCGCCCGCAATTGCGCCCAGAAGCGCATCGGCCGATTCGACATGCCTCGAAGCTGAAGCCAATCGTTTTGCACACCGCGATCGACCGGGAACCCGATGGCCGCAAACTGCGAGAAGGCCGGACCCTTGGCCAGCCGCAATCGCCACTGCAATGCACGCGTGCCGTCCGGGAGTGAGCCGGCTGACAGGACGCTGCTGGATCTGCCATCCGATTCGGAATGCCAGGACTGCGTTGCCACGGGGATTCGAACATCCCCCTGCGGAAGCGCTGGTGGAACCACCGCCCTCGCGTGCGTCGATGCGAGATTGACGTAGATGGGATTCGCAACCAGCCACGGTACGGATGGCAAGTGGAGGGAGTCCGGCAAATGCGCCTCGACACGGTAGGCGCCCGGCTCAGTACCGAGATCGACGCGCAGCTTGCTGGAGCCAGTGTCGTAGATGGACACGCCATCCCGGAACACGACGAGTCGCGTCCCTTCAGGCGCGGCAATGTCTGCCTCGAGTTGGACCGCCTCGGGCGAGTCGATGTATTCGCCGGCACGCGCAAAGCGCGATCCGCTGACCGCTTTCACCTCGAAGGCGCCGAGTGCCGCGAGGCCGTCGATGGACGTGAACAGCCGGCCTTTGCGGATGGCGCCCAGCAGCTTGCTGGCGTCAAATGCGGCGTCTCCCGTCAACGGCCCGTCGAGCACCACGTGATTGGAGAACGTGCGGAACGATGTCTCATACGACGGCAGCCGCACAAAAAAACGGTCGTTGGTGTCGTACGGTTCGGCGGTGTAACGAAACCCAAGTCGCGCGTGCGCATCGCTCCCCGCGAGACCGATGACGTGCCGTTGTCGCGACAATCGATCCCACTGCGCGAGCACTGAGGCGGGCCGATCGAGCAGACTGGCAAGCGTCTCCGTCGGGCGGAACGCATACGTCAGGAGCGCCCGGCCCATCGACGTCCAGAACTCATCGCGCCATTCACTGTCAGCATTCAGCCACTCGAGGCCGTCGAACGGCGCGTCCCAATCGTCCCACCGCAGCATCGCCTTGGCCGACGCCGGATGCGCAGCAATGCCGAACCCGCCAAACCGGTGCACGTCTTCGATGACATCACGCGGATGGCCCGCCAGGCGAAAGGGCATTTGCGGAAGGCCAATCGCGACGTAATGCCCGTATTGGGTGCTGACTTCGACCGCGTCCATGCACAACACGCCTGCTCGATACGACGGAGGTTCCGGCCGTCTCGTGCCGTCCCCGTGATCCGTCAGGATGATGAACTGCAGTCCGGCATGCGCGGCGGCCTGGGCGATCTCATCGAGAGAACCCGTGCCGTCTGATTTGGTCGAATGAACGTGGTACGCCCCGCGCACGACCGGCCATGCGTAATGCCACGTCGGCGGCGAGGACGCCACCGCGCGCGGAGGTAACAAGGCGCCCGTGATTGCGGCGGCAAGGCCCACGGCGAGCGCAGCTGCGATACTCGTGTTTCGAACGATGCGCCGTTTAGGCACGCGGGTGGAACCGCTCGTACAACGTGCGCATCCGCGCATCCAGGATGTGTGTGTAAATCTGCGTGGTGGAGAGATCCGCGTGGCCGAGCATCAGTTGAATCGCGCGAAGGTCTGCCCCGCGCTCGAGCAGGTGTGTCGCAAACGAGTGCCGCAAGACATGAGGGCTCACCTGCCGCGCGAGACCGACCGCGCGCGCGTAGCGTTTCAGGATTTTCCAGAACCCGA
>DASPWV010000812.1:0-3144 GCA_035637635.1 Vicinamibacterales bacterium
AAAGCGAACTCTCGTCCGTGAATGTAGCTCTCGACCTGGATCAAATCCGCGGCTGGATCGCGCATGGCACGAACGTCCGTGGCGTGCAGCAGTCGACGGACACGGTCGAACGCAGCGAAGAATTCCGCCGGTGTATCTGCGCGAATCACGCCACGACTGCCGGACAGCACGAGAGGCTTGAGAACAACCGGGTACGGGAGCGTCGACGCACACCGCGACGCGTCGGCATCCACTGGCAGGGTGGTAAACCATGGCACTCGGAGCCCGCTTCCGCGAAGCCTCTCGCGCATCTGTCGTTTGTCGCGCGCGGCCGCGACGGCGGCAGGGGGATGCGTCGGCAGGGCAAGCCGTTCCGCCGCCAGCGCGCAAATCGTCGTCGCGCGATCGCCGAGCGCGATTGCACCCACCGGAGGGTGGTCCTCGACGCCGCGGACAATGGCGTCGGCCGACGCGCGCTCCTGATGAAAACGAATCGGGATGGCGCGATCGCACCAGGGATCGTCGAGCTGATCGCAGCGATCCGTCGCGAACACGAGTTCGATATCCAGCCGCTCGGCGGCCTCGCCGAACATGCGGGTCTGATAGCCGGTCGTGGCGGCGACGAGGAGGATGCGTGTTTGTCGAGCACCCATCGGAACTCACACCAGAGCAACCTGCTCTGCGTTGGGCTCTGCTCAACAGTACCAAGGCTCGTTCAAATACGGAATCGCAGCGCGGGCAAGCAGGACCGGAGCATCGTAACGAACATGAGCGTCCGCACCTGCGAGATGCTTGACCTCCTCGAATACCTCGCGTCGCGGGCGATTGATGTGCGTTCCAACATGCGCCTCGAGCCTTTGCTGCAAGGCGTCTACCCGCGGATCCTCGTGCCGCCAGCGATACGTCAGCGATCGAGGGTCGAAGTGTTGAACGAGGCTTTGCACCTCCGGAAGCTCCAACAGGCGCGATCCCTGCGTGATCAAGAGGCGCAGCGCCCATTGCACGGGCGCAACGTGCTCGACCAGATCGAGCTCCTCCACAGTTTCGAGAAGATCACGATAGCTTTCGAGCGTCGTCCACGGTGTGAACGCCACGAAGGTGGGCGCGAGCACGAGGCGCGCCTCGCGCGTGAGACGCACCGCTTCTTCAAAATCATCGCGCGTGTGGTTCTTGTCCAACCTGCGGAGCACCTCATCGTCGACAGATTCAACGGCGGAGGTGACAAACAGGCAACCGGTGCGCGACAGAATTGGCAGCAGGTCTGAATGTCGAAGCAGATGCTGAATCTTGATCGTCACGTCGTAGCTGAGCCGCGGGTGGCGTTCGTGCAGTGCTTCGATGACGCGGCGCGCGTGTTTCGGACCGTTGAAGAAGTCAGGGTCGCCGAAGGTCACATGTTGGGCGCCGGCGGCGACCTGCTGATCGATGTCGGCCATCGCGACGTCGACGGGGACAACGCGGAATTGGCCGTCGTAAACGGGCACGATCGGACAATGACGACATCGATGCTTGCAGCCGCGCGACGCCTCTGTGGCGCCGGTGATTCGAGCCGAGCCGTCCGGCATCTGCACGGCGGCATAGCGCGCGAGATCGGGCAGTCCCGATCGATCGGGAGGGATGAACTGCAATCTGGCGATCTGACGATGTGGAGATGTGGCGATGTGATGTCGCGATGTGGCGATGTGGCGATGTTCGATCGCTCGAGCAACTTCAACCAGCGCTTCTTCGGCCTCGGGCCCGAGCACGATTGACACGCCATGGTCGCGGAGCAGCGAGTCGTTGAGAGAAGCGTACAACCCGTAAGCGCAGAGGGTCGTGTCAGGATGTTCGACGCGGATGCGATCGATCAGCGGCACGGCCAGACGTGTGGCCGTGTGCATCGGCAGATAAAACGCGGCGAGCGCCGTTCCGGTCAGATCCTCGGAGGCGAAACGGTCGCGCGACACATCACGCACGATCACCTCGAAGCCCTCGCGGCGCAGCCACGCCGCGGGCGATGCCAGCCCGAACGGCTGCCGGCCGAGATCGTACGTGGAGATCAGCAGAACGCGCACAGGATCGACTCTACTGCAGGTCGCGGAACGCTATCCAATCGCTGCAAGCTCTTCGCGCGACGGCGGCGGGGTGGCAAAGCTGACACCGACCAGAGCGACCAATGACAGCGCCAGCGCCGGATACACGGTGCTGAGCTCATACGGATATCCGTCCGCATAGCGCGCGTAAATCTCCCAGCCGAGCGTCGTGATCATGCCCGTCGCGATCGACGCGACGCCGCCGGCGCGAGTCACCCGAGGCCACAGAAACACCGCAAGCAGTGCCGGTGTAATCGATGCGCCGTACATCGTGTACGCCCATAACGCCATCTGCAGAATGGTGGAGAAAAACCGGAGCGCAACGAAGCCAAGAAGGCCCAGCACCACGACGAAGATACGTGTCAGCAACAGAACCTGCTTATCGCTGGCAGCCGGGTTGATGGCTTTCTGGTACACATCGCGCATGAGCGCGCTGGCGGGCGTCAGCAGGAAGCTGTTTGCGGTCGAGACGATGATGGCCGCAGCGCCGCACACGAGAAGAATGCCGAGCACCCCGGGCAGCACGGAACCTGCCACACGGATCACGATGGCCTCGGAGTCTGCCGCGTTCAGGCCGGGTACGACCACACTTCCGAACACACCGACGGCGACGATCAACGTCTCGACGAGGATCGTGCCGGCGATCCATCCAACGACGGACAGGCGCGCGTTGCGTTCGTCCTTCGCCGAGAAAAACTTCTGATACATGTTTGCCTCGCCCATCAGCAGGAGCATCGTCGGCAGGAAAAGCGCCATCGCGTCCTTCCAGGGATCGAGCGAGCCAAAGAGCGCCACCTGATCGGAGCGAAGTGCACCAAACGCGGCGGAGAGTCCTCCCGCATGCACCATCAGGTAGACGACCGCGAGGCCCACTCCGACCGTCATGGCGATGCCGTTGCCAATATCGAGATACGCCACCGACAGCATGCCGGCGAGCGCCGTGTAGCCAACGCAGAACGCCATCGTGATCAACGCACCATTGCCGATGTCGATGCCGGCAACGAGGTTGAGCAAACGTCCACCGCCGCGAAACTGGTATGCGGCAATCGTCGTGTAGGCGATCACCACCACGATCGTGCCGAGCACGCGCGCC
>DASPWV010000813.1:0-2676 GCA_035637635.1 Vicinamibacterales bacterium
GCCGCTTCAACGCAATCTTCCCGTTGTCCCGGTGCACTTCATGCTCGTCAAAGGCAACGACCTCGTCCTCGCGACGCACGGACGTGGCCTGTGGATTATGGACAACCTCAGCGCGCTTCGGCAGATCACGCCACAGGTTACCTCCGCGACAGCGCACCTGTTCGACATCGAGCCCACGTATCGCTATCTCCCGATGCGAACGTCGTCTGCCCGATCCGCTCGTCCGGGCATTCAGTTGACGGGCTCGTCGGGAGACGTCGTTGCGTTCGAGGATCGGCAAAGTAGCGACGGTCGCGTCCGGCGCACCTTCCTCAACGCCGGACAGAATCCACCTGCGGGCGTGATCGTGGACTACTACCTGAAACAGCGCCCGGCCAGCGAGACAAAGCTCGCCGTTGTGGACGCGAACGGACACGTCATCCAGGAGTTTTCGAGCTCGGCGAAAGACGCTCTCTCGGTGCCGGCTGATGCGGGAATGAACCGGTTCATCTGGGATCTTCGCTATCCCGGTCCTCGAGAGCTGCCGCCAAATCCGATGTTTGGTGCGCAGGATTCAGTGCGTCCCCAAGCGCCTGTGGCGCCACCCGGACGATACCGGGCGCGTCTGACCGTAGACGGAGCGAGCTACGAGGCACCTTTTGAGATCAAAAAAGATCCACGACTGACTGCCTCTGACGCGGATCTGGAGGAGCAATTCGCCTTCATGCTCAAGGTCCGCGATCAGATTTCAGACATCACTGACACGGTCAACCGCATCCACGAGATTCGCAAGCAACTAGACGAGCGCGCTCCGGCCGCCGGTGCACCGCTGGCGCAGGCCACTGCGGCTGCGAAAGAGAAGCTGCTCGCGATCGAAGGGGCAATCACGCGAGTGCTCGGCCCGAACCCCAATCTGGTGCCGCCACGAGCGCCTGATAATCAGCTGGCGGCGCTCAGCGGGGTCATCACGCGGGCCGATGGCAAGCCAACCCGCTCGATGAATGCGGTATTCGATGAATTGGCGACCCGCGTCGCCGAGCAAAAACGGCGTCTCGATCAGACCGTTTCCACAGACATCAAAGTAATCCTCGACAGGGGCACACAATGACATTCCAGGGGACATTCCAGGGCGTGATCCCGATCCTTGCGACGCCGTTCCACGACGACGAGTCGCTCGACCTCGATTCGTGGCAACGGCTGATCGAGTTCATGATCGACCTGCGCGTCGACGGCGTGACCATTCTGGGCGTGCTGGGTGAATCGAATCGCCTGCTCGATCACGAGCGGGAGGTACTCATTCGAACGGCGGTTGCGACGGCGGCCAATCGCGTGCCGATCATCGTGGGCACGAGCCACACCGGCACCGAGGCGGTGGCCTACCTATCGAGCATGGCGGAGACGTTAGGCGCGACCGCCGTGATGGTCATGCCGTCCAGAGAGCCGGTTCCGAGCGACGATCGGATAGTCGAAATGTACCAGCGGCTGGGCGAGCGCATACGCATCCCAATCGTGCTGCAGGATCATCCGGCGTCGAGCGACGTGCATTTTTCCGTGCCGCTCATGTTGCGGTTGGTACGCGAAGTGCCGGCGATCGCCTGCATCAAGGAGGAAGCCGTGCCGACAGCGGTGAAGATCGCGCAGCTCCGCGCCGGCCTGACCGATCGCTCGTTGCCAATCCTGACGGGTCTGGGCGCCTTATATGCGCCATTCGATCTGGAGAGCGGCTCGGACGGTTTCAACACCGGATTCGCGTTTCCTGAAGTGCTCATGGCGATGGTCGCCGCGGCGCGCAACAGCGAATGGCAACGCGTTCACGATCTGTACTCACGGTTTGCGGCACTGATCGTGTTCGAACAGCAGCCCGGCGTCGCAATACGCAAGGAGCTGTGGCGCCGGCGCGGTCTGATCGCCTCAGCTCGCGCGCGTCATCCCGGAGCGACGATCGCGGCTTCGGTGGCTCGGCGACTTGACCACGTACTCGAGCGAACACTACCCGGTGAGGACATCACGCGGCCGCTCTATCTGAGCGAGCCCACTGAGCACCGCGCGCGTGCCTGATTCGTGACGCACGCTGTTCCCCAACCGCGACCAAATCTAAAGGGGGATTGTATGAGCTCGGAACCATGCGCGGAGAGGACAGCGCGCGGGCCCTTCTATGCGCAGTCCAGATGGTGGCTTGCCCCTGCTATCGCCGCCGCAGTCGTTACTGTGGCAGCGCAGCAGCCGCCAGTGCCCGAGCTCGTCATACATAACGGCGTTCTCGTGTCGCCAGAGGGTCGAAGCGAAGGCGACCTCCGGATCCGAAATGGCACGATCGCCGAAATTGGACGGAATCTGCAGCCAGCGGCAGGAGCGCGGGAAATCGATGCGAAAGGCATGCTGGTTCTTCCCGGCGGGATCGATCCGCACGTGCACTTGCCGGGCATCCCCCCTGGCGAAGGTGCCGATGATTACGCCAGCGCGTCACGCGCAGCGCTCGCCGGTGGAACCACCACGATCGGCAACTTTGTGAGCCCGGTCGCGGGCGAAGATCTCGCCTCGACGCTCGACAAAGAGATCGCGTTGGAGCGGAAACAAGCCATCGCCGACGTGATTCTCCACGCAGAGTCTTCCGATCCCGGCAAGATACCGCTGCCAGGCCAGGCCGACCTCGCAATGCTTGCCGCACGCGGTTTCACGCTGAAGTTCTACTTGATG
>DASPWV010000814.1:0-2532 GCA_035637635.1 Vicinamibacterales bacterium
ATCGGTATGTAACGAAACGTCGCAAGGTCCTCGTTCGTCGGCCTGGTCCAGGTAGTGAATTCCATGAAAACATTCAGATGCCGATCGGGGTGCGAAGGAGGCAGCGTCTCTGTGTACCCCGTAAACCAGGCGCGTGCGAACTCCTGATCGCAGAAGAGGGGCTCCAGGACGATGTACTGCAGCCGACCACTCAGAGCGAAGTCGACGCTTTCACTTGGAGCGTAGAAGATCGGCGCCGCCGCACCGTTCGGCTCCACTTTCCGCGCGATTGCGTGATTGCGGTACACACGGAGATCCCTTTCGTTGAACACGTCTACGACACCAATGCCGAACATCGCCGGCGCCCGGCCTGCCACCAGTCTCGCCAGGTGAGCGAGCCTGGGCAGTTGGTTCGGAACACACGTGAGGGCGAACGCGCCGAGCAGAAGGACGAGACACAACGCAAGGGCAGCGCCGAGCGGACCGCGATATCCCGGCTCGGGCACGCGCCAGGGGTGCGGCCGGCGATCCCAACGTGCGACGAGCCGCCGCCACGAAGCCGCGAACATCCGGCCGTTCCAGAACACCAGAGCCCACAGCACGAACTCGTAGGCGCCGAGTCTCTTCAAGTGCATCACGTACGTCGAGAACGCGAAGAACATCAGCCCCCACACGATCACAAACCCTCGCGTCCAGCGAGACCCGAGCGCCAGCGGCAGCATGAGCAACTGCCACACGAGCATCCCGTACGTGCTCGCCAGCGAAAACGCGACGTAGAGCGCCGTGACATGCTCGTACAGCCACTGCGAAAGCGGCGACCACGCCGGACTCGCAATTGGCGAGAGCAGAATCACGGCTGTCGCGGCGCCGCTCGTCCACGTTGGCGCTTGCAGGTGCCGAACGGCCGAATAGACGTTGATCGACGCAAAGGCCACGAATCCGAGAAACCTGCCCACTTGCACGCGATCGAGAGTTGGCGGTCCCCAGAGTCCATACAGCCGGCTGAGCACCGCTGCGGCGGCGTTCGGTCGGCGCATCAGGATTGAGTCGATCGAAAGTGTGTAGCCGGCGGGCGAGATGATGAGCGGAACGAGACAATTGGCTACGACCACCGAGCCGAGGCTCTCGTTGTAACTGACGTAGTCGATGACCAGGTTGAGCAGCCACGCCAGGAGCAGCGCAGCGAGCGGAGTCGCGATCCCCGCTGCCAGCGCGATGGTGAGGACGAGACCAACTCCAATCCACGTGGCAGCACTTGTATTGCCTGCATGCAGCGCAAACAGAAGATCGGGCCAGAACCGGCCTGCGAGGAAAATCGCGAGCACGATGCGAAGCAGATCGAGCCGCTGCAATTCGCCGTGGAGATTGCTGTTTGGAAAAAACCCGACGCGCCTCAAGCCGTCCGCCGCGCGCGCCAGCACGCTGTCCGACACATGGGCCAGCGGGCGGAAGGTCAACGCAATCGAAGCCAGCGCGATGATGACGGCCCCGACGCCGGCGTAGAGGAAAGAGCCGTACGACAACGCGGTCAGCCTTCAGAAAGAACGCGCAGCATGTGCAAAGGCATCACAGTCAGTCGCGCGTGACCGGAGCAGTGGACTGATTCGACGCGTCCGATCGGAGGGCCGAATAGTACGCTCGACGCGCCGCCGCCGTATGAACGAGGCATGCAACCGTGTCGCCGTGCTCATCGTCGCGCGCTGCAAGCTCCACGTTCCGGCGGACTTCGTCCACGGTGTCCGGATTCGCGGATAACAGGGCACGCGCCGCCGCGAGATCGCGATCGCAGCTCGCACCTGCGGGCGGCAGATGCCCCTGATTCCAGTCGGTGTCAACCAGCGGCATTGTCGCAAGCGCGTCGGCGAGGCACGCCAGCGGCGGCTTCGTATTTGCCGATGCGACAAACTGTCGCGCGCGTTCGAGTCCCTTTTCAGCGCCGTCCGTAACGCCAGACCGCTCGAGCCAGTACGCGACGCGTTCGGCCTCCGCCTGACACGGGTAGGTCCGCGCCAGAGGAATGGCTGATACAGCAACGCTGAACGGCAGCGGCGATCGAGCTGCCATCGCATCGATGCCGTCCTGGAAATAGGCGAACGTCAAAGGCTGCAGGTCGTTGGCAGGAAATTTCACCTCGCAGACGTCGTGCCACCGTAATGGCATATAGCGATACGTCAGAAAAGCGGCGGCGTCCGGAATCTCGTACGCCTTCATCCGCAGCTGAAACGCCCCACCCGCGAATTCGCGTCTTCCGAGAAACGCGCGAACCGCGAGTCTGTTCTTCAAGGCTTCAGCGAACTCCGGCGTGAAGCAGGTGCCGTCATACCGCATGTAATTGAATGTTGTTTGCACCTGGTAAAAGAGCATGTCGGACACGTAGATGGCAGCGTGGGAGGCGGGAACTGAAAACAGGAACCGTCGCTCGCGCTCGTCGCGTCCCCAGGAAAGCTCGAACGCTGGCAAGGTGCCGCTCAGAGGCGGGAAGTTGAACGCGTCAACCTGCGTCAAGCCAAACGCGTACTGCGCGTGGCCGAACACCTGTTCCGAAGCCGAAAT
>DASPWV010000815.1:0-3788 GCA_035637635.1 Vicinamibacterales bacterium
GTGGAACTCGGCACTGGCACTCGGGCACGCGGCACTTCGATACCGATGCGCACACTACTCTTTCTCTGTGTCTCGGTGCCTCTGTGGCTTCGTAGGTGACGCGCGCGTCAGTTCTTCACGAGCGCGGCGAGAAGTTCCCACTTCGTCTCTCGCACGACGCGATCGATCATTTCTTCGTTTCCTTGGACCGTCACCGCGATTGTCTGGATGCCGCCAGACCTCGCCGAAGGCCGTGCGCGAGCGACAAATGTGGACGCGCTGGCTTTCGGAGACGCGCGATGCGTCTCGATTGCGCCATACGGTCCGAATGCGACGAGCAAGCTTGCAGACGACCAGCGCTCGTAATCGATTTCGAGCTCCCGATCGTCGACTCGCATCCAGTCGCCCTTGACGCGCAGCGCAACCTGCGATCCTCCGATCGCGGGCTTCGTCCGCTGTGCATCGTCTGATACACCCGTCAGAGTCATCTCGGGCGCGTTGACCGTCACGATCACTTCGATTGCGGCCTCGGCCTCCGCTTTCGAGATTTTGCCTTCGAGACGCTGCATGTCGCGCATCGCAGCCGCCAGTTGCGCCGGCGTCGTTCCCGCGCTGCCCGCCATCTCGCTGAGTTTCAGTTCCTGACCGGTGTCGGTCATCTTCGTGACGAGAATCCGCCAACGATCCGGAGAATCGGTCGGGCCCAGGGATGAGGAATCGATCACCCACGAGCCCATCGGCGCGCCGGCGGTATCCGGCGCCAACGCGTACAGGTACGCGAACGCCGTGCGGATCGCGTCGTCGGCACGCGCGTGATCCTCAGCCGTGAGCTGTCCCTGCGCGTTGACGGCTACGCTCAAGAGGACGGTGGCAAGCATGACCCATCGAGCCATCGAGAAATTATCTGCTACATTCGGTTTGGAATGGTTGTTACACGACAGGAGCTGCTCGATGGACTATGGCCTCAAAGGCAGGCGGGCGCTCGTCCTGGCGGCGAGCCGCGGACTTGGCTTCGCATCGGCGCACGCCCTTGCGCGAGAAGGCTGCGATCTGGTGGTGTGCAGCCGCGATCGTGCGCGCATCGAGGCAGCCGCCGACGCGCTTCGACGGGACAGCGGCGTTCAGGTGCGTGCGGTGGCGGCGGATGTGAGCGCTGCCACTGAAGCTGGCATGCTCGTTCAAACCACGGTCGCACAGCTTGGCGGCCTCGATATCGTGGTTCACAACGCCGGCGGACCGCCGGCGGGTGAGTTCCTGACGACAACCGACGAGCAGTGGCAGAAAGCCTTCGAGCAGAACCTTCTGAGTTTCGTTCGGATCGTCAACGCTGCGGTGCCGGAGATGAAACGTGGCGGTCGCGGCCGCATCATCACGATTGCTTCGTCGTCAATCAAACAGCCCATTCCAAATCTCGTGCTGTCAAACGCGCTCCGCGCGGGCGTCTGGGGCCTGGCCAAGACCATCGCGCGCGAGCTCGCGCCGCTCGGTATTCTCGTGAACGTCATTGCGCCAGGCCGCATTCAGACCGAGCGCGTCGACGAGATCGACGAAGCAACCGCCAGGCGATACGGCCGCAGCGTCGAGGACGTCAAACGCGAAGCGGCCGCCACCGTTCCCCTCGGCCGCATCGGACAGCCGGAAGAACTCGGCAATCTCGTCGCGTTTCTCGCATCCGATCTGGCGAGCTACATCACCGGCCAGGCCATCTTCGTCGATGGCGGGGCAGGCACGGCACTTTAAAGGTTCAAAGGTTCCCGGGTTCTAGGCCTTGAACCTTTGAACCGTTGAACCCTTGAACCCCTTGAACCCTTGAACCTTTGGTTTTATCAGTAGTCGTCGCGCGCGGGCGCGAAGACATCGAGTACTCGACACGCTGTGACCGCGCGGCCCGAGTGCGGCACTTCGGGCGGGATGACCAGCACGCGACCCGGCGTCAGCCGATGCGTGATGCCCTCCACGGTGAGCTCGAGTTCACCATCGAGAACATTAACGATTTGTTCGTGTGGGTGCTGATGCTCTGGAAAGCTCGCACCCGCGTCAATCTCGACCCATGATTGCGACGTCCGCTCGCTGTGGACCACTCGCGCGCGGAAGCCCGGAAAGATCTCGCGGACTGGGACTGTTTCAAGTGTGACGACGCTCATGCGCGTCATATATCACCGTCGAGGCAGCGTTGACGAGGTCGTACAATTGAGTAGAGAGACTCGATGACGCGAAACGTTCGTGCGGTCGTGCTGGCAGGCGCGTCAACGCTGCTGATGCCGATGCCGACGCACGTGGCGCGGCTCGACGCGCAAGAAGGCGCAACAGGTGCGACGGCCCAGGCTGCGGGCGTGGTGCCGGCGAGTCCTCCGACCTCAATCGATGCAGGCGTGCCCAAACAGGATTTCGACACGTGGGCGCAGGGAGTACGCGCGCAAGCGCTGCAGCGAGGCATCAGCGAGCCCACAGTGACCGCCGCATTCGCGAACCTCCAACCTCTGCCGGTGGTCGTCGAGCGGGATCGATCACAGGCGGAGCTGGTTCTCTCCCTCGACGAGTACCTTCAACGCAGGCTCACGCGCAAATTCATTCGCGCTGGACGCGAGATGGCGGCCAAACATCGCAGCCTCTTGCAGCGCGTCGCGAGCGATTACGACGTCCAATCCAAATACCTCGTGGCAATCTGGGGCGTCGAGTCGAACTACGGCAGATTCCAGGGTGTCCGGCCGACGATTCAGGCGCTTGCCACGCTCGCTTGGGAAGGACGACGCGGTCCCTTTTTCCTGGGCGAGCTGTTCAACGCGCTCGAAATCGTGGATCGCGGCTACATTGCTTTGCCGCAGCTCCAGGGCTCGTGGGCAGGCGCCATGGGGCAGACGCAGTTCATGCCGTCGAGCTATTTGAAATACGCGCAGGACTACGATCGTGACGGCAATCGAGACATCTGGCACTCGGAAGGCGACATTTTTGCGTCGGTCGCAAACTATCTGAAGTCGTACGGGTGGGTCGGTGGCGAGACCTGGGGCCGCGAGGTGCGTCTGCCGAAAGGCGGAGCGCTCTCGGTCATCGACAAAGTCGGCCTTCGCACCTCGGGGTGCCGCGCCGAGCGCGAGATGACCGCCAGGGCGCCGCTTTCTCGATGGAAGGCAGTCGGTGTGCGCGCGCTCGACGGCGGTCCTCTTCCCGCGGTCGAACGAAACGCATCGCTCGTACACAACGGGAACCGCACGTTTCTCGTCTATGGCAACTACGAGGCGCTCCTCGGCTACAACTGCGCGCACACGTACGCGCTCAGCGTGGCGCTGCTCGCCGATCGGATTGGCTCGTAACGATAATATGCCGCTGTGCCGAATCGTCCCGCTCTCTCACTGATCATCGGCGTCCTCGTGATAGCTGTCTTGTGCATGGCAGCCGCCGTCTATTTTGGCGGCACGGGGCGAACGCCGCTGGCGATGGCTGGCGCGATGCTCTTCGTCGCGCTCGGCGGCGTCGCGTTCGAGCTCGCGCGGCGCCGATCGCTGTAAAGGCGACAACTAACGTAGGGATTCCCACAATTTGTGCAATCTGTGTAATCTGTGGTTCATGCAGAGCGACCTTTTGTCCGGACTCAACGAGCATCTGAAGCTCGAGTTTCGCGCATCTCACGAATACCTGGCGATGTCCATCTGGTTGGCGGAGCACGATCTGCCCGGGTTTGCCAGATGGATGCGCCAGCAGGCATCTGACGAGCTGAAGCACGCGCAGCGAATCATCGATCATCTCGTCGAGCGCGATCAGAAAGTTGTGCTTCCGGCGGTAGCAGCACCACCAACTGGGTGGCCGTCTGC
>DASPWV010000816.1:0-2419 GCA_035637635.1 Vicinamibacterales bacterium
CGATCCGCCCTGACTGTTTCCCGGCATCGCTCGCCTCTCCGCTTCTTGGTGCGATTATCGTCTAAATGATTCTCCCGCGATCCGGTCGCCATGCCACGCGCGGACCGGCCAAGAGTTCGCTGCTCGGAGACTCGAAGCGCCGCGTTCCGACCTACAGGCGCGGTAGTACGCGTTTAGTACCTTCCGTCTCCTTCCGAACCACAACCGGCTTGGCGAGCGTCGTCGCTCCGATCTGCAATGTTGCCGTGTACGTTCCGGGTGCGACACGCCTGCGGCGCTGACGAGCGCTGGGCGTCAGGCCGCCGCCATCGCCGAAGCCCGCTGATACGGCGCCTGCCTTCGCCGCGTCGGTTTCGAGGTCCCATTGCACCTGGTGCAATCCAGGCGAGCCGGGGCCTGACAACGTGCGCACCACGCTGCCGTTGGAATCCTTGATCGTCAGCGCGACGTTGCCGCTCACTGACTGCTTCAGGTAGTACGTGAGCACGGCGCCGTATGGTGGATTCTCGCCTCTGAAGAAAAGGTTTCCGTTGACCTCCTCCACGCCCGTCCCGTACGTATACCGGATGTTGTATGCGGTCGTGGGTTTCACGTCGAACAGGACGGCTGATTGCGCGATCGCGTCCGTGAGCTGCTCGATCGGCGCAATGTCGACCACCCAGATCGATCGGCCGAACGTGCCGACGACGAGCTCGCGATCGCGCGCCTGGATGGCCAACGAGCGCACGCCGGTATGCGGCAGGTTGCTCTTCCACCGCATCCAGTGACCACCCTGATCGAGCGAGACGAACAGGCCGCTTTCGGTGCCGACGTAGAGCACGCGGGTGTTGTGCGGGTCCTCCCGGATCGTGTACGTCGAGCCCCACGCCGGCAGGTCGCTCGTGATGTTCGTCCACGTCTTGCCAAAATCGGTGGTCTTGAAGATATAGGGATGAGTGTCGTCGTGATAGTGAAGATCGAACGCGACGTACGCGGCGCCGGCTCCTGTGCGTGACGGTTCGATGCGTGACACAAAGCCCTGTTGATGCGGCCCGCTCGGCAGGTTGGTGTCTACCCGCGTCCACGTGCGCGTGCCATCGCGCGACACATGAATCCAGCCGTCATCGGACCCGGCCCACATGACGTTCGGCTCGATCGCCGACTGCGCAATCGAGAACAGCGAACCATAGGTGTGATACCCCTCGCCCACGGCAGGAAACTGCCGATCCTGCTGGCGCGTGAGATCGCCGCTCACGGGTTCGCAGCGGCGGGCGACTTCGTCGAACTCACCCGGACCGAGCACGCGACAGCGGAAAACATATTGGGCGCCCAGATAGATGACGTCGGGATCGAGGACGGAAATAATCAACGGAGGTGTCCAGTTCCATCGAAGCGGCGCGAGCCCAAGTTGCTTGGCTTCCGCCGGCGTCGGTTGGAACTCGGTGCGAATCCAGCTTCCGAGATCGAGGCGCGAGGTGTTCCCGCTGTTTTGCGCCATCCAGATCACGTTCGGATTACGCGGGTCGGGATGTATGGCCATCCCGTCGCCCGTCGAGCGTACCTTGAACCAGTCGTGATCCGTGATCCCCTCGTTGTCGTACGTGCGACTTGGACCAATCCATGACGCCGTGTCCTGCATGCCGCCGTACACCCAGTACGGATCTTGCGCGTCGACATCCAGCTCGTAGAACTGACCGATCGGCAACACGGTTTGAACCCATGTGCGGCCACCGTCGACAGACGTGTGAACGCCGCCATCGCCCGCGAGGACCAGCCGGTCCGAATCGCGCGGATCGATCCACAACCCGTGCAGATCGGCATGCACGTGCGTGGTGTTGTGCTGCGTCCACGTCATGCCGCCATCGTCCGACCGGAAGAGTGAGAGGTCGAGTATCCACAGTCGTTTGTCGTTGCCGGGATCGATCTTGAGGTGCGTGTAATAGGTGCGCGACGCGAGCCGTGGGTTGATGCGTTGCCACGTGGTTCCGCCGTCATCGGATCGAAAGACACCGCCGGCGGTGCTCGACCGAACTCCGCGCTGCGGCTCGCCCGACAGGACGTAGGCAAACACCGTGTCCGGTGCGTTCTGCGCGACCTCGAGCTCGATCTTGCTGAGCGGCTCGGCAGGAAGTCCTCCGGTCAGGCGCGTCCAGTGGTCGCCCCCATCGGTGGTCTTATAAATCCCACTCCCGGGACCAGATTCGCGCATGATGGCGCCGCCCGATCGCATGCGCTGCCACGTGGAGGCATACAACACGTTCGGGTTCCGCGGATCGATCGCAAGGTCAATGCAGCCAGTCATGTCATCGACGTAGAGCACCTTCTGCCACGTCCTGCCTGCATCACGCGTTCGGAACACACCGCGATCGATATTGCGACCCCACAGGTGGCCCATCGCGCCGACGTAGACGGCATTCGGGTCGCGCGGGTCAATCACGAG
>DASPWV010000817.1:0-6366 GCA_035637635.1 Vicinamibacterales bacterium
CCTTCTGCAGCTGGCCGTCGCCACCGCGCCGCAGCCGTCGGGCGCGCCAGTGGTCGACGTGCCGCTGTTGGAGCGGACGATTCAAAAGAAGGCGCTGCTCTACGACAAGGGCGGCGAAGAGCACTACAACATCATCTCCGCGTTGCACAAATCGATGCGCAACTCCGATCCCGATGCCGCGGTGTACTGGCTGGCGCGGATGCTCGAAGCGGGGGAAGACCCTCTGTACATTGCGCGCCGCCTGATTCGCTTTGCATCGGAGGACGTCGGCAACGCGGATCCGCAGGCCTTGAGCGTTGCCGTCGCGGCCAAAGATGCCGTGCATTTCATCGGGATGCCCGAAGGCAATACCGCGCTCGCGCAAGCGGCCATCTACCTCGCGACTGCGCCGAAGAGCAACGCGATTTACATCGCCTACACAACGGCCGCCGAAGCGGCGGAGAAGGATGTCGCCGAGCCCGTGCCGCTTCACTTGCGCAACGCGCCGACGCCGTTGATGAAGCAGCTCCACTACGGCAAAGGCTATCGCTACTCACACGACGAGGAAGATGCAGTCGCCGACATGGAGTGTCTGCCCGAGCGGCTGCGCGGACGGCAATTCTACGAGCCGACGGATCGCGGATTTGAAAAGGAGATTAAACGGCGGCTCGAGAGTTGGAAAGATCTGAAGAAAGCC
Source organism: Vicinamibacterales bacterium (assembly GCA_035637635.1). GTDB lineage: Bacteria > Acidobacteriota > Vicinamibacteria > Vicinamibacterales > UBA2999 > DASPWV01. Next base: position 677 of record DASPWV010000817.1, read on the forward strand.
AAGCGCACTTAGGGTGCCTAAGGTGCCTGATGTGCCTGATGTGCCTGATGTGCACGCGATTCGACCGTGTCCGCCGCGGATTGCTAAACCCTAGAGGCGACTTATCGTTCCTTGTCGATCTCGTTGGTGAGCGTCCTGTGTCGCTACAAGCGGGATGGAAGATAGCACTTGACTCTTCTCACTTGGGCTTCTGAATCACCGTCGTCTCACCCGTCCTGCCGACGATGACCGCGTACACGTGATTACCCGAGCACTCAACCGTCCAGGTCACGATTCCTTCCTCAGCTGGGTGCCGGGTACTCTTAACCACTGCAGGACAGGTGTAGGCTTGCCGGATTCGCTCGGCAAGCGCTTCCACCTCCGTTGGCAACGGCCCCTGCCCCTGGCGATCGAGCGCGGCGATCTCTGACCTGAAGTGGTCGTACTGAAGACATGCCAGCTTGTGGCCAAGATCGCACGCCTTCTTAAACAATTCCATTGCGCGGCGGCTGTCATGATGAATGTCGTTCGTGATCGCAGCGAGATTGAAGAACGTATCTGGAGACGCCGGGTTCAATTCAGAGGCACGCAGAAAGTGCTCTTCTAACGTGCTGACGTCACAACCCGCTTGGCGAGCGGCGCACATCTTGAGCAACGCCAGGCCTGCGTTGAATTCCAAGCTGAAAAGTGTCTGCTTGTCATCGGTGCCATGCTTCAGCGCCTTCTCCAGAACCTCGAGCGCTTCGGCGTACTGTCCCAGGCTGATGAGCATGCCACCGGCATTCTGGGGCCCTCTCATGTTCTCGGGATCGAGAGCCATCGCCCGTCGAAAATGCTCAAGCGCCTCCTGGGGTTGTGCCGTGGATTCGATCACACCAAGCCTGAGCAGCGCCGCCGCCAAGCGCTCCTTGTCGGATCGCGACTCTGCGCCTGCGCAGGCCTGAATCGCCGCATTTAGCAAACGTTCGGGCTTCCTCCGTCCTGCCCGAATCGACGAGCGCGCGCGCCTTTGCGTTCATCTCGTCGCATGGAACGGCGATCCTGAAGCCGAGCCCGTCGTTTTGGGAGTTTGGCTTGCCGATCCCAAGAGCAGTGGTTGGGCCGCGGCAATCGAGACAGCGATCGCAATGCTGACGGCCTGTGATGCGGATCGCCTCTTCCAGCTCAGCATGTTTCCCTCTTTCCCACTAACAGGAATGACAGCTCCGTCGGGGAACCTAGCATCGCCTGCTCTCAACGGCGCTAGCGGGCGCGCTCGCGTTCTCGGCGGCTGTCGAACGTCGTGTCTCTGTTTCGGCTCGCGAATGTTCTCAGCAGGTGAGTCGAACGGACTAAATGTCGGTGCGCGCGACACCGAGGTGTGAAACGCCTCAAGCAATTACTGACGTGAACCGCGCGGACTTGAAAGGCTGCCTCCGACAAATTCTGCTGATACGGAGCCATTTAGACCGCCTAGTGCGAGCCTTCCGTCGATAAATGCGCGTAGGTTCACGTCCTATCGCACCGGACGAAGGGCATGAATGCTGCTGAGCTGCGATAGGTGCCTCGTGCATTGATCACCTCCGACTTGATCGAGGGTTATCAGGATGCGCTAGACATCCTCGACGATTCAGTCGTCACCTGCAGAATTCTTCTAAAAGCGCACCGCCTGGGGCGCCGATTGCCCGACACGGTGATCGCGAAGCTACAACAGCAATGCACAGCCGCTGCCGTAACTACCAAAAGACTTCGCAAAAAGCTCGCGCGCTTCGTCGAGAAACGCTCGGCAGCTGAAACGTAATTAATCAGGCCTCGGTGACAATGCGCCGGATCCGCCAACGGTGATCGACTGTCGAATCTTCCTCGTGAGATCGATTTCCAAATGGACGGGGACGCCGCGGAGGTCCTTGCGGCATCGATACACCTCGATCTCATGAGTCTGGCCCAGGACCGCGCGGCGCGACGACTGAATGAGCTCCCAGTCCTGCACGTCGCCTCTCAGAGTCTCCTGGAGCAGCTCGTGCTGCGGATACGACTGACTTGAGGGCGTGGTGTGGACGACGACATAAGACACTGGCACAGCGGTCCTGGTCTCACGGTGTAGGCCAGCGCTCACTGGTTGGCGGTCTCGCTGTGATAGCGGTAGAGCGCGAAGTCGCTGTTGCGAAAGATCTCTGCGAACCGCGAGCGTTGGCGAGTGACATGGGGCGCCAGCCAGCGCTTGTCCCGCTCTCCCATCAGATACACGAGGACGTACTGCGCTCGAATAGTTTCGAGATATCGTTCGAACCCCATGTCGTCAGCAGTCTCGGGATACCACACCGATCGTCGATCCGTATACAGGGCCAGAACGCGCGGGTTCCACGAAACGACCAGCGCATCTCGATCGACATTCCGGCGAATGAAGTCGGACGCTTCCAGAAACGTCGGCTGCTCCACGCCTTGACGGTACGGCCCTTTCTCCATCCCACGAACGTTGAAACCGGTGCCGAGAATCAACAACGCGTAGGCTCCAGCCGTTACCCACGAACCAAGCATCAGCCGTCGTCGAAGCCACGAAAGACCTTCGAAAAAATACAGCAAGTAGAGCGGCACGAGCGGAAGGACATACCGTTGATTGTGATCGGTGGAATACAGCACGACAATCGCCGCCATCGTCACGACATAGAACTCAACGATGGTGGGGCGACACGCGACCGCGCGCGCCCAGCCCACGACGGCGGGGACTGAACTGAGGACAAACAGAAACCTCCGCAAAGCCGCAGGGGATCCGCTCCACAGCGACGCCGGCGACCCGAGGTAAAAGAGCGCGTTTTCAAGATAGACCGAGGGCATCACGGCAAACTGCGTTCGGTAGACCCGGCCATCGTAGAGCGTCGCCGAAAGCGCAATCACACCCGCGGCAACCAGCGCCAGAACCAGTGCGCCGAACAGCCGCACGCGACGCGTCATCACCGCCTCGTGCAGGGCAAAGGCGACAATGAGCGCGAGTCCAATGCCGCGACTGGCGTAGGAGAGCACCAGCAGAATTGCGACGGCTGCTGCGGCTGGAATCGGCCGCGTCTTGTCCCAGCCCTGTCGTTCGATGAACACGAGCGTGGACAGTGTGAGACCAGCAAAGAACAGGTACGTGCTGTCAGCGAGGACGAGATCTTTCAGCGACAGCACGATTCCGCTGAGCGCGAAAGCCGCAGCTCCGATCGCCGCCTCTGTCACCTCGAGCCCTCGCGATCGGCTGAGAGCGTAGTAGGCAACTGCGGCGAGCACGAAGAGCGTCTGCACCACGACTTTCATCGCGACGAAGTTCAAGCCGAATTGGCGATACACCGGCGCGAGCAGCAGCGGAAAAACCGGCGGGTACGACGCCGGCATGTAGGTGGCGGCTTCCGGCAGCGTGACCTCGTAGCGGGTCTCGCCGTAGGCGTGACCGAGCGCGAGATTGCGCGCGTGGTTCACGTACTGGCTGAAGTCTCCTCCCCAGTCCTGCCCAGGCCGGAGTGTCGCGGCGTAAACGGCGCCAATCACCGCGATCAACAGCGCCACTGCTGCGACGTCCGTGCGAGAACCTCGCGACATGACTCAGCCGGCAAAATGAAACGGCGGCAACGGTTCCTTGCGGCGTATTCTAGGCCGGTCCTCATGCTGAAGCTCGGAGTTTATCGACTCGAGCAGTACCCGCAACAGCGCGGTGGACTGAAGGAGTGGCTTCGGCGCGACCACATCGACTACCGCCTGCTGAGAACCGCGATCCCGCCGTCACCGGACGAAATCCGTGTGTTCGAGGGCCTCACGCGCGAGATGCAGTTGGCGAGCGGCGTCTTCCGCACGACATCGAGCACGCGTTTTTCAGAGTTGAATGAGTGGTTGAATCCGATTCTCGTCCGGCAATTCGACGGGACGACGAGGCTCGATGTACAGGACTGGGCGGCCTCGGATTGCATGGCTTCGCTCGCCTGGCACGATCGACTGTTGGCGGCGTTTCCACAGGCTCGTCTGATTGCGTCCGATGTGAACCTCTATCTGATCGAAATGCAACTCGGAGATGGTTCGTACGTGTTGGAACCCGGCGTCGGCGTCCTGCAGTTTATCGCTCCGCCGTTTGTCATCCGGTTGAATCCGCCGGAGGCGCCATCATTCATCGTGAATCGGATACTCGCGCGACGCGCTCTCGCACGTCTCGACGCCTTGCAGCGCCAGCACGGCGTGGACGCGGCAGCCGTTGATTTTCCCAACGGAGTCATGGAAGTTCGGCGCGGCGGGCTGACCTTCAGGAAGATTCCCACGGTGCATCCTCACGCCGCGGAACGGGCTCGCGTGAATAGGTCCTTCCGCATCGAGCGCCACTCGGTCTTCGATCGCGCGGAGCCGGCTCACATCGTTCGAACCATGAATATCCTCAACACCGGCTATTTCGATTCCGCACGCATTGAGCAGGCGATACGAAGCATCTTTGAGACGCTCGTGCCCGATGGTATCTGGATCGTGGGGCGGACCACGCAGGAGGATCCCCTGCTTCATCACGTCTCGGTGCTCGTGAGAACGGCCACCGGATTTCGAGTGCTCGAGCGTTACACGTCGAAGTCCGAGATCGAAGACCTCGCGCTGGCTGTTCGCGTGTGAGTGCGCCCGTTTCCGTTCTGTTCGTGAGTCACTCGCTCGGTCCCGGCGGCAGCGAGCGGCAATTGGCAGCGCTCTCACGAGCGCTCGACCGCACACGCTTCCGTGCCCACGCCGCCACCGTTGTGGATGGATGCCGCGCCGAGGAGATGCGCTCGGATGGCATTGCGGTCATCGATCTGCCGTTACGTTCCTATTTCGGGCCGAGCACGCTACAAGCAGCGCGCGCCCTTCGGAACTACATCGATCGTCACGAGATCAAGCTCGTTCACACGTTCGACTACAGCCTCTCGCTCTTCGGCGTAGCGGTGGCGCGAAGTTGCGGCATCGCAGCGTTGTCCAGTCAGCGGTTTTTCATGGATTCCGTTCCGATCAAGTATCGGCCCGTAGTGCTCGCTGCGCACTGGCTCGCGCATGGCGTCGTGGTCAACAGCGAAGCTTTGCGGCGCTACGTCCACGAGCAGTGCAAGTATCCGCTCCATCGCATCAACCTCTGCCCGAATGGCATTGACGCGAGAGTGTTTTATCCAGGGAACCGGGCTCGCCTGGGCCTGATGGCGGAATGTCCCTTGGTAGTTGGTTCGGTCTCGGTGCTTCGTAAGGAAAAGAATCTCGGCCACTTGATTGCCGCGTTCGCACGAGTTCGCCCAAGCGTGCCCGCGGCGAAACTGCTGATTGTCGGAAGCGGCCCGGAGGAGGAGCAGCTGAAGGACCAGGCCGTGCGTCTTGGACTACAGGACGCCTGTGTCTTCTTGCCCAGCACCGCGGACGTTGCGCCTGCACTGCGCAGCATCGATATCTTCGTGTCGCCCTCCCTCACTGAAGGTATGCCCAATGGCGTGATCGAGGCGATGGCGTGCGGCTGTATGGTGATCGCGAGCCGAACCGGCGGCACTCCGGAATTGATCACACACGGCGTGCACGGGTTGCTCGCACATCCGAACGATCTCGATGATCTGGTGTTCCAGTTGCGAAACGCCATCGACGATCTCGAGGGCCGGCAGCGCATGGCCGCCGCGGCGGCGCACCGCGCGGCAGCGGAGTTCTCGATACTCACTGCAGCGCGCCGACTCGAGGAGATTTACAAACGGTATCTCGGCGCTTCCGCAGGGGGT
>DASPWV010000818.1:0-6842 GCA_035637635.1 Vicinamibacterales bacterium
CTGATCGGCGATGACGCTCAGCGCGCGGGCCATGCCCTATGTTACGCGACACGTGCAGCTGAGCGGTTATGAAACCGACCACGCAGGTTGTTGCTGCGTCAGGCAATGAATTGCGCCAAGCCCCCAGATGAGCGCGCGACAATCCACGCCGATCACTCGGCGCCGAGGCAAAAGGCTCTGCAGGATCGACAGCGCCCGCGCATCTCGCCGGCGTTGTTCGAAGGTCGGCACGAGCAGCGCGCCGTTGACGAAATAGAAGTTCATATAAGTCGCCGGCAATCGCTGCCCCTTGTAAAGCACGGGTCGCGGCATTGGAAGCTCCACGATGCGAAACGCGCGGTCGTGCTGATCGCGAGCTCTCTCGAGCAGCGTGCGATTCGACTGCAACACGCGGAAATTGGGATCTGCCGCGTCGTCTTCGACGCCGATGACGATGGTGCGCGCGTCGACGAAGCGCGCCAGATCGTCGATATGTCCGTCGGTATCGTCACCCTCGATGCCGTCGCCCAGCCACACGACATGCGTCTGACCGTAATAGGTCGTCACATACCGTTCGATCTGCCGCTGCTCGAGACGAGGATTGCGGTTCTTGTTGAGAAGGCATGACTTCGTCGTGAGGATCGTCCCGGCGCCGTTGAAATCGACGGCGCCGCCTTCCATCACCACGCCAGGCGAGAACACGGGCAGGCCGAGCTCGTGCGCAACCCGAGTCGGAACGGCGTCATCGGCGTCGAACGGCGGGTACTTTCCACCCCACGCGTTGTAACCCCAATCGACGACCGCGGCTTCGGTGCGCCCGCGGCGGGCGCGGAGAACGAACGCCGGACCGTGGTCGCGGGTCCAGCATTCGTTGGTCGGAATGTGATGAAACGCGACGCGCCTCGCGGGCACGCGCGCGCGCGTCAAGAGCTCGCGGACGATGCGCTCGTAATCGACGTTGGGAACGTTCAGGTGCACGCGCTCGAACTGCGCAATCGTGCGGATGACTTCGATGACGTTGTGAAGGCACTCGGCGTATCGTCCAGGGAAGGAAATGCCTTCGGGGCGGGGCCAGCTAATCCAGGTGCCGCTGTGGCGGTGCCACTCGGCGGGAAAAGAAAAACCGTGATCCGCTGGCGTGCCTTTCAGCGGCGTGGCCATCAGCGCTCGATGAATCGCTTGGTGAGGTCCTGGTAGGCGTCGACGCGGCGGTCGCGTAGAAACGGCCAGTGCGTACGACTGAATTCGACGCGCGCGAGATCGCAATCGGCGAGGATCACCTGTTCCCGCGACACGGGCGCACGGCGCATGATCGCGCCATCTGGAGACGCGATGAACGACTGGCCCCAGAACTCGATGCCGTCGGGGTTGACCGGCTTGCCGCGACTGTCTTTCACGATCTCGTGGCCGACGCGATTCGGCGCGCAGACGAAGCAGCCGTTCGCCACCGCGTGGCTTCGCTGAATCAGCTCCCACGAGTCGTGCTGCGCGCGGCCGAACTCGCGCTTTTCCGAGGCATGCCATCCGATCGCCGTCGGATAAAAGAGGATCTCGGCTCCCTGCATCGCTGTCAGCCGGGCGCCTTCGGGAAACCACTGATCCCAGCAGATCAGCACGCCAATCGTGGCGTGCCGCGTCTTCCATGATTTGAAGCCGGTGTCGCCGGGCGTGAAATAGAACTTCTCGTAGTACAGCGGATCGTCCGGGATGTGCATCTTGCGGTAGACGCCGAGAACGGATCCGTCCGCATCGATAATTGCGGCGGTGTTGTGGTACAGACCCGCGGCGCGCTTTTCGAACAGCGACGCCACGATGGCCACGCCGTGCTGCTTCGCAATCGACGAGAGCGCATCCGTGGACGGTCCCGGAATCGGTTCGGCCAGCGCGAAGAACCGGTGATCCTCAACCTGACAGAAGTACTGCGATCGGAACAGCTCCTGCGTGCAAATCACCTGCGCACCAGCGGCCGCCGCTTTCTCAATCAGTTGTATTTGCCGGGTCAGGTTGGAAGCCGCATTCTCGGTGCACGCCATCTGCGTGATCCCGACGCGGACAATGCGAGGCTTGTGCGGCTCGCCCGGGATGAGATTCGACACGCCACGCGTCGCCCGCGCGGCCTTCGCGACGTCCGCGACCTTTGCGTGCTTTGCGACCTTCGTCCGCTTGATGTCCTTGACTCGGGCGCCTGGCATGTCAACGACTCACGTTCATGTGCGACATCTTTCCGGAGCTCAGACGGCAATCTTGCCATGAAAAGAGCGAACGGGCCGCGGCGGGCAGTCTTGACACGGGCAGTCGTGCAGCTTGACGTGTGCCGCTTTCGTGAGCCAACGTTCGAGCGGACACCATCACATGAACGTCCTCGTGTTCGGCGCAACGGGAATGATCGGGCAGGGCGTGTTGCGCGAATGCCTCCTCGATCCGGGCGTTGGTCGCGTCGTTGTCATCGGCAGACAGCACACCGGCATGAAGAGCGACAAACTTCGGGACGTCGTGCAGGCCGACGTGACGGACCTCTCGGCGCTCGAGGGCGAGCTGCGCCTTGTCGATGCGTGCTTGTTCTGCCTCGGTGTCTCGTCGGCGGGGATGTCCGAGGAGCGCTACACACGTCTGACCTACGACCTCACGCTTTCGGTCGCGCGGACGCTCGCGCGTGTCAACCCAGACGTGGTGTTCGTCTACGTGTCGGGGATGGGAACCGACAGTACCGAACACGGGCGTGTGATGTGGGCCCGCGTGAAGGGACGCACCGAGAATGCGCTGCTCGCGCTTCGGTTTCGGGCCGCGTACATGTTCCGGCCGGGATTCGTGCAACCGGTTGCGGGAGCTCGATCGAAGACGGTGTGGTACCGTGCGCTGTACACCCTGACCACTCCGCTGATGCCGCTCGTCAAGCGCTCGTTCCCAAAGTACGTGACGACGACAGAGGAGATCGGAAGAGCGATGCTTGCCGTCAGCCGCCGCGGGTACGAGAAAGCTGTGCTCGAAAGCCGCGACATTACACGAGTCGCGCGTAACACGATTCCACTCGAGCAGCCGGCCCAACACATTCGCGGGCATGGCGAATTCCACATCGCCCCGCCCCGTCTGCGAAAGAGGAAGAAATGAGCGACCTCGCTGATGACAAAGACAGGCGCCGCGCGGCTCTCCGCGCGCGTAGCCGGCTTCGTCGCGATCTATCTTCGAGGTGTTATCTACCGTTCTGCATGGCGGAGAGGAACTCTGCGTTCGAGCGCGTCTTGCCAAGCTTCGACAACAGCAGCTCCATCGCTTCAGCTGGCGAGAGGGGAGTCAGGACCTTACGGAGCACGTACACACGACTGAGGTCCTCCCGCGCGAGGAGGAGCTCCTCTTTACGCGTGCCGCTCTTCTGAATGTCGATTGCAGGGAAGACCCGGCGATCCGCCAGCTTGCGATCGAGGTGCACCTCCATATTGCCCGTGCCCTTGAACTCCTCGAAGATCACTTCATCCATGCGCGAGCCGGTGTCGACCAGCGCACTTGCAACGATGGTCAGCGAGCCGCCCCGCTCGATGTTGCGCGCCGCGCCAAAGAAGCGCTTCGGCCGCTGAAGGGCGTTGCTGTCCACGCCGCCAGAGAGCACCTTGCCGGAGGTGGGCACAATCGTGTTGTAGGCGCGGGCAAGCCGCGTGATCGAATCGAGCAGGATGACCACGTCTTTCTTGTGCTCGACGAGGCGCTTGGCCTTTTCGATCACCATCTCGGCCACCTGCACATGCCGCTGTGCCGGCTCGTCGAAAGTCGACGAGATGACTTCGCCTTTGACCGAACGCTGCATGTCGGTGACCTCTTCGGGCCGCTCGTCGATGAGCAGGACGATGAGGTACACCTCCGGATGGTTCGTCGTGATCGCGTTGGCAATCGCCTGCAGGATCATCGTCTTGCCGGTCCGCGGCGCCGCGACGATCAAGCCGCGCTGCCCCTTGCCGAGCGGCGTCATCAGGTCCATGACGCGCGTCGACAAATTGTCGGGATCGGCCTCGAGCCTGATGCGCTCCTGCGGGTAGAGGGGCGTGAGGTTTTCGAAGAAGACGCGCTCTTTGCCGCGCGCGGGCGGCTCGAAGTTGACGGCCTCCACTTTGATGAGGGCGAAGTACCGCTCGCCTTCGCGCGGCGGACGGATTTGACCCGACACCGTGTCTCCGGTCTGCAGATCGAACTTGCGAATCTGCGACGGCGACACGTAAATGTCGTCGGGTCCTGCGAGGTAGTTGTAATCGGGCGCGCGGAGGAATCCAAAGCCGTCGGGCAGGACTTCCAGCACGCCTTCTGAAAAAATGAGACCCGCCTTGGCGGCGCCCGCGCGGAGGATCTCGAAAATGAGCTCCTGCTTCCGCATGCCGGTCGCGCCGGGAATCTCGTGGTCGCGCGCAATTTTCGTCAGCGCGCTCACACCGAGCTCCTTCAGCGTTGTCAGATCGAGCGTTGTCTGCTCGGCGGTGCCGGTTTCGATGACGGCTTCTTCGGCGGGGACGGCCGGAGCCACGTTGCGATGAGTTCCCACAGTTCTTTCAATCCTTCGCCGGTCTGAGCGGAAACGCCCAGCGCCGGAGTTGCATGTAATCGTTCAAGTTCCCGAAGATGTCGCGTCCGCTCGCTACGCGACAGTTTGTCGATCTTGGTTGCGACGAGGCCGCGCGGCCGGCTGAGCGAGCCGATCCACTCCCACGCACGTAAGTCCGATTCGAGTCCCGGATGACGGCTATCGACGAGCAGCAAGATTCCCGCCACGCTGTCTGTCCCACGTCCTTCGCGGTCTGCGCCGGACGAGAACCCTGTGCTTGCTTGCCGCCGCGCTCCTCGATCGAAATACGCGGTGGTAATGGTTTCGAATTCGCGAGCAGAGGCGTCGCCGCCGCGCGCGTAACCGTAGCCGGGCAGGTCCACCAGATAAAACAGCGGAACGCTTTCGGGAGCAACCCGGTAAAAGTTCGCGAGGCGGGTTTTGCCCGGCGCCGCGCTCGTGTGTGCCACCTTGCGGCGCACGAGCGCGTTGATCAGACTCGACTTGCCGACGTTCGATCGGCCAGCCAGCGCGAGCTCCGGCAGTCCGTCTTTCGGAAAGCCCGCGGGCGATGTCGCGCTCGTGACGAACTCGGCGTTGACCTTCAACGGGCACGTAGGGGCGATGCATGCATCGCCCCTATCTAATGCGTAATCGTATCCGGCGATTCGTCGACGTCGACCGTCGCTTCCGGCGCCGACACAATCGGCGTCAGCGAGCCCGAAAGCGCCTGCTTCAGGACCTCGTCCATCGTCTCGACGAGATACAAGTTCATGACGTCGAGCACGTTCTTGGGAATGTCCGCGAGATCCTTTTCGTTGTCCTTCGGCAGGATGATGTTCTTGAGACCCGCCCGATGCGCGGCGAGCACCTTTTCCTTCACGCCGCCAATCGGAAGCACCTTGCCACGAAGCGTGATCTCGCCGGTCATGGCCACGTCGCGGCGCGCCGGGATGCGCGCAAGCGCGGAAACCAGAGCTGTGGCGAGCGTGATGCCGGCAGATGGACCGTCCTTGGGAATGGCGCCCTCGGGGATGTGTATGTGCACGTCGAGACGACGGTTGAAATCCTTCGGGATGCCGAAATCTTCGGCCCGCGACCGCACGTAGCTCATTGCCGCCTGGGCGGACTCCTGCATCACGTCGCCCAACTTGCCGGTGAGCGTCAGACGCCCGCGGCCGGGCATGAGCGTCGCCTCGGTGACGAGAATCTCACCGCCGACCTCGGTCCACGCGAGGCCCGTCGCCACGCCGATTTCGTTGTGCTCTTCGGCGAGCGTCGGCCGGTAGCGCGGGACGCCGAGGTACTGCGTCACCTTCTCCGGCGTGATCTCTTCCGAGGTTTCTGGCCCGTCGACAACGACCTTGCGCGCCACCTTGCGGCAGATAGAGTTGATCTCGCGCTCGAGATTGCGAACGCCTGCCTCGCGCGTGTACCGCTGGATGATCGACTGAAGGGCCTCATCGATGAACGTGATGTTCTTCTGTGTCAGGCCGGTCCCTTCGACCGACTTCGGCACGAGGAACCGCTTGGCGATCTCGATTTTTTCGTGCTCGGTATACCCGGCCAGCTGCAGCACCTCCATACGATCCCGAAGCGCCTGCGGAATGGTATGGAGCACGTTGGCCGTGCAGATGAACATGACGTGCGACAGGTCGTACTCGACGTCGAGGTAGTGATCCAGAAACGCGCTGTTCTGCTCGGGATCGAGCACCTCGAGCAGCGCGGCCGACGGATCTCCGCGGAAGTCCATCGACATCTTGTCGACTTCGTCGAGCAGGAAGATCGGGTTGAGCGTCCCCGCCTTCTTCATCATCTGGATGATCTGCCCCGGAAACGCTCCGATATAGGTGCGGCGGTGGCCGCGAATCTCCGCTTCGTCGCGGACCCCGCCGAGCGACAGCCGCACGAACTTGCGATTCATCGCGCGCGCGATTGATTTGGCCAGCGACGTCTTGCCGACTCCGGGCGGTCCGACAAACGTGAGGATCGTCGCCTTCGGCTTCTTGACGAGCACGCGAACGGCCAGGAACTCCACGATGCGCTCTTTGATCTTTTCGAGACCGTAGTGATCCTCGTTGAGGATGATTTCGGCGTTCTTGAGGTCGCGGCTCTCCTTCGTCTTCTTGTGCCACGGCACCGCGATGAGCCAGTCCAGATAATTGCGCGAAACGGTTGCCTCCGCCGACATCGGCGGCATCGACTCGAGGCGCTTCAATTCCTGAATGGCCTTTTCCTCGACGTCCTTCGGCATGCGCGACTGCTCGATCTTCTTCTTGAGCTCGTCGACTTCGTTGCCCTTCTCGTCTTTGCGTCCGAGCTCCTTCTGGATTGCCTT
>DASPWV010000819.1:0-3259 GCA_035637635.1 Vicinamibacterales bacterium
TTGGCGAGATCGCCTTTCTGCATCAACGCGGTGCCCAGATTGAGTTGCCCCGTTCGGTTCTCGGGATGCCGCTGCATCACGGATCGCAGCACTTCGATCGCGTTGTCAGCCTGTCCGTTCTGCATGAGCGCGAGTCCAAGATTGTTTCCGGCATCGGCCAGCGACGCGTCGAGCGCAACGGCCCGCTGGAGCTCGGCGATTGCACCGTCGAGGTCGCCGAATGCCTGGAGCGCGACTCCGAGCTGAGTATGGGCGACGGCGAGTGTCGGATCGTGCCGTAGCGCAGTGCGCAAATCGCTGATGGCGGCATCGAGATCGCCGAGCTGACGCTCCGTCACCCCGAGGTAATAGCGTGCCTCGGCGTGATCCGGTCGCAATGCGACGGCACGTCCGAGCGACGCGCGCGCGCGATCGAGCTGTTTGGTCCACCACAACGTGGCGCCGAGATGGTATTGCGCGTCGAAGAGTTTTGGCTGGAGCGCGACTGCGCGCTCGAACTCGGCGATCGCGTCGGGCGTGTGTCCTTGCAGTCCCAGAACGAAGCCGAGCAGGTCGTGCGCGATCGCGGAGTCGGGATCCAGCGCGAGCGCCTCGTGACACTTCGCGTTGGCTGCGTCGAGCTGATGACGCGAGAGAAGGGCCCGTGCCTCTGAAACCAATGCCGCCGCAGATGGTGACCCGCGCGCAGTGGATCGTTGCGGAGATCCTTCCGCGGCGCCTGCGGTCGCCGTCCAGCACAGCATTGCGGCGAGGCACGCTGCCCCAATCTGCGCCGCATGAGACATGCGGTTTATCCTAGCACTCGCGGCAAGGTGTTACACTCGCGCGACCTGTAGCCGGGGAGGCCGCTGATGCAGCAGACCGCCGCGGTTCTGACCCACAAGACTCTCGCCACCATCGATCTCGCGATCATCGCGGTGTACTTCATCGTGATCTTTGCGATCGGCTTCTACTTCTCGCTGAAGGAACGAACGTCGGCGGACTACTTTCTCGCCGGTCGCAAGGTCGGCTGGTTCGCCATTGGTGCGTCGTTGTTCGTGTCCAACGTCTCAACGGAGCACTTCATCGGCCTGGCGGGATCCGGCGCCTCGTCGGGACTCGCCGTTGGTCACTTCGAGTGGCTCGCATGCCTGATCGTGCTCATCCTCGGTTGGGTGTTCGTGCCCTTCTATCTTCGGTCGAACGTCTTCACCATGCCGGAGTTCCTCGAGCTGCGCTTCAGCCGCGCGTGCGCGGTGTATCTCGCCGGCATCTCGATCCTCGCCTACATCTTCACGAAGATCTCGGTTCATCTCTACGCCGCCGGTGTCGTCCTCGAGAAAGTCGTCGGATGGAATCCGCTCACCGCCGCCCTCGTGCTCGTCGTCGCAACCGGCATCTACACGATTGCGGGCGGACTGGCGGCCGTCATCTACACCGATCTCGTGCAGACGCTGATCCTCATTTTCGGGGCGGTGGTGCTCACTGTGATTGGACTCGATCGCATCGGTGGGTTCGCCGGCCTGCGCGCCGCCGTTCCTCCCGACTACTTTCACATGATCAAACCGCTCGATCACCCGGAGTTTCCGTGGACCGGCATCTTCTTCGGCGCACCGATTCTGGGCATCTGGTACTGGTGCACCGATCAGGTGATCGTCCAGCGCGTGCTGTCGGCGAAAGACGAGGGGCACGCGCGAGCCGGGACGATCTTCGCGGGCTTCCTGAAAATCCTGCCGGTGTTCATGCTGGTGCTGCCCGGACTGATCGCCTTCGCCCTGTATCGCCAGGAGTTCGTCGTGACGAACGGCCAGGTGATGAACGGCGACATCGCCTATCCGATGCTGGTCATCAATCTGCTGCCGGTGGGACTCGTCGGCGTAATGATCGCGGCACTGATGGCAGCGTTGATGGGCGCGATGAGTGCAGTTTTCAATTCTGCATCAACGCTCGTCACCTTGGACTTCTACAAGAAGATCTCACCCCACGCGTCCGAGCGGCAGCTGGTGAACTTCGGGCGCGCGGCCACCGGCGTGATGGTGCTGCTCGGCGTCCTTTGGGTTCCATTCATTCATCTCATCAGCTCGCAACTCTATGTCTACCTCCAGTCGGTACAGGCCTACATCAGTCCTCCGATCGCGGCGTGCTTCATCTTCGGCATCCTCTGGGCACGGCTGAATGGCACGGGCGCGATCGCGTCGCTCCTCACCGGATTCGTCCTCGGCTCCGCCCGCTTCATCGCGGAAGTATTGGACAAACGCGATCACTTCGAATCGGCCGCGCTGCGCTGGCTGGTCGACATGAACTTCCTTCATTACGCGGTGTTCATGTTCGTGGTCTGCGCGGCCGTACTCGTCGCGATCAGTCTCCTCACTCCGCCGCCGGATCGGCAGAAGCTCGCCGGACTGACGTTCGCCACAGTCGATGCCAAGCTCAGGACGACGGCCGTCAGCGTGATCGGCATCGATGCACCAAAGCCACCTCGCGAGACTGCCGGGCAGCATCGCGCGAATCTGATCATGAGCGCCGTGCTGGTGTTGACGGTCGTCAGCTTGTGGGTCTACTTTCGGTGACCGCACGATGGAAGAGCGGTTGATCCCAACCCTGCGATCAAAGATCAGTCGCGATCAAGCGGTTCGGACGTTTACCGCCGGACCCGTCGGCTGGTCTCGTCGTGCGGCGCTGGGCCCGCTCCGCTCAATCGCCGACGTTTACGTGCCGTTTCGTATCTATCGCGTCGACCTCGGCAGCGGTCGGACGTGCCAGACCGATATCGTCGGCCTCGACGCGATCACGGGGTCGCTGGATCTCTACCGCTTCACGGCCGTGCCATCCGACCGTGAGGTCACACACGTGCAGACCTCGAATCACGTACCTGTGGCCCTCGACGAATCGGCTGCACGTGAGATCGTCGAGTCCAGAATCCAGCGCCTCGCATTTCAGCGAAACGGATTCTTCAGTATTCGGCAGCTGCGCGTGGAAGTTGAATCCGCCGGAGAGCTCCACGTTCCGTACTGGATAGCTTTTTTCGGCCGCGCCGAGACGACTCGTCTGCGCGTGATCGACGCGGTCCGCGGCGCTCTCGAGGGCGCCAAGGTCAGACGGCTCCTCTACCAATGGCTCGCGTAGCGCGCCATCCATCGTTCGACCTAGACAGACGAACGATCAACGTGCAACCGTGATTTCGATCGTCATCGCCTCGAACCGATCCGGCTGCTTCACCACGATCGATCCGTTCTGGTCGACGGTCCAGCCGTCGCGCGCGGTCTCAAGCTCGGTCTGA
>DASPWV010000820.1:0-8478 GCA_035637635.1 Vicinamibacterales bacterium
CGTGATACGTGACGGCTTTGATCAACACCTTTATGGCGTGGCGCTCGGGATCGAGACGTTCCCCGCGCAGCGTGCCCTGCAGACTCCATCCTCCGTCTTTCTCGTGGAGATCAACCTCAGCGTGCCGCGTCAGCCAGCCGCGTGTGTCGAAGCGGTACAGCAGCTCGCTCAAGAAGTCGACCAGCAGGAGGTCCAGCTCCGGCGCGTCCACGTCGAGCTCCTCGGGTCGTTTGGGTTCCACCCGTCCCAGCGTCGTCACCGTGTCGGTAAACGCCTGCGCGGCGACCTCGAAAAGCTCGGCCCCGTCGCTGCCGCTCAACGCGACGCCGATGTCGCCCGTGTGGTCGAAAAAGTCGTAGGGCACGAGAATTGCCACTCCGCACGAGAGAGGTAAAACTTTGCCGTCGAGGTGCGCGTCATATCAGGTACGGGGGGCAGATCCCCGGTTTCAGCTATTGCGCAGATTCGATCCGTGTAATCCCTAGTCCCTGATATCCGATCCCTGACACTGATACCTGATACCTGATACCTGATACCTGATACCTGACACCTGACGCCTGAACGTATACTCAGAGTTTATGCCCATCGATATCCGCGCGGTCCAACAAGCACTTCGTGATCAAGGACTTGATGGGTGGCTGCTGTACGATTTTCAGGGGTCCAATCCAATCGCCGCGCGGCTTGCAGAAATCGGCAGCGACGGCGGGCATCTGGCCTCGCGCCGCTGGTTTTATCTCATTCCCGCAACGGGCGAGCCGCAGGGCCTGGTCCACGCCATCGAGCGGCACAATCTCGACCGCCTGCCGGGCCAAAAAATTCCATATGCCGGGCGGACCGAGCTCGAAGCCGCGTTGAAAGCGCTCCTGTCGGGGACGCGGCGGATTGCCATGGAATACTCCCCGAAGTGCGCGATTCCCTACGTCTCACGTGTCGACGCCGGGACGATTGAGATGGTTCGCGGACAAGGCGTCGACGTGGTCTCATCCGGCGACCTCGTACAACAATTCGAGGCTCACTGGTCTAGTGACGCAATTGCCAGCCATAAAGCGGCTGCCGCGCGTCTGTATCGAATAAAGGACCGGGCGTTCGAGACGGCGGCATCCCGCGTCCGCGACGGCGGCCGATTTACCGAATTCGATCTTCAGCAGTTGATGTGCAAATGGTTTTCGGACGAAGGTCTCGTCAGCGATTCCGCGCCGAACGTGTCGGCGCAGGAAAACGCAGGCAATCCGCACTATCTGCCGACCGCGGACAAAAACCGTCCAATCGGCGCCAACGAGCTCCTGCTCCTTGATCTTTGGGGCAAACTAGATCATGCAGGCTCGGTCTTTGCCGATATTACGTGGGTCGGGTACACCGGCCGTGACGTGCCGGACGACATGACGAACGCGTTCGGCGCCATTCGCGACGCGCGCGACGCCGCGATTCGCGTCGTCGAGGACGCGGCGCGTGCAGGACGCGAGGTGCGCGGCTACGAAGTCGACCGCGCCGCGCGCGCGGTCATCGAGCAGGCCGGCTACGGCCGCTACATCATCCATCGGACGGGCCACAGCCTCGGCGAAACCGTGCATGGCAACGGCGCGCACCTGGATGATTACGAGACCCACGACGAACGCCGGTTGCTGCCCGGGACCGGCTTCACGATCGAGCCGGGCGTGTACTTCGATCGCTTCGGTGTGCGGACAGAAATCAATATGGTGTGGGGACCTGACGGACCTGAGGTGACGGGCCCGCGCCAGCACGAAATTGTCTCGTTGGTGTGACCGTCAGCAGGTGAGGGTCGCCCGCAATCGTCGACGGTGAGGTGGAGGACGTCAATGTCTACGCGGAAAACTACGGTGTTCTATTTGATGTTGATCGCGGTCGCATCGCTCGCGGTGGGCATGGTGATCGCATCGCGGCTCGATCTCTCGCCGCCGTCAGCGGCGCAGGCGATTGGCGTGCCGCCGGCAAACAGCGCGCCGCTCGGCGGTCCGATCGATTCGACGACGTTCCGCAACATCGCGAAGGTCGTGACGCCGTCGGTCGTCAACATCCGCACCGAGTCGCGGCAGAAGGCGCAGGAGCTGACCGACTTCTTCGGTGGCGGCGGCGGCGACGACCTGCTCGAGCGGTTTTTTGGCGGAGGCGGCGGCGGTCAGATGCAGCCACGACGCCAGCAGCCGCGGGATCAGATCTCGGTGGCCGCCGGCACGGGCTTCGTCATCAGCAGGGACGGCCTCATTCTCACCAACAACCACGTGGTCGAAGGCGCGACGAAGATCGAAGTCAGCTTCTTCGGCGACGATCCTGACGTGACCTACAACGCGAAGGCGGTGGGACGCGATCCGCTCACCGACAGCGCGCTCATCGAGCTCACCGAAAAGCCGAAGCGCGATCTCGTCGAAGTGAAGTTCGGCGATTCGGCGCAAATGCAGCCCGGCGACTGGGTGATGGCCATCGGCAATCCGTTCGGCCTCGCACATACCGTCAGCGTCGGCGTCATCAGCGCCACTGAGCGACCCTTCCCGATCTCTGATGGCCGCTGGGCCGACGTGCTGCAGACGGATGCGGCCATCAACCCCGGCAACTCCGGCGGTCCGCTGCTGAACGTTCGCGGCGAGGTGGTCGGCATCAACTCGGCCATTTACGCTGATGCCCGCCAGTCGGGCAATATCGGCATCGGCTTCGCGATTCCGATCAACGTCGTGCGCGAGCTGCTGCCGCAGCTGCGCGGGGGCAAGGTCACAAGAGGCGTCATCGGCATCAGCGTGGGCGACGTGCCGAAAGACGCGCTGGCCGAATTCGGGTTGCGCGAGCGGCGCGGCGCGCTCGTGCAGACGGTCAACGCCGGCGGGCCGGCATCAAAGGCCGGCCTCGAGCCCGGCGATGTCATTGTGGAATTCAACGGCAAGCCAATCCACAAGCGCGACGAGCTCGTGAGCGCCGTCGTGACGACCAAGCCCGGCACGACCGTGCCCGTCAAAGTGCTTCGCGACAAGCAGGAGAAGACGCTCAGCCTCACGGTCAGCGAGTTGGATCTCGAGGAGGAGACCAATCGGCAGTCGCGGCGAGACACGATGGAACCCGGTGACGAGGAGTCGCATGGCTTCGGCATCACGCTGAGCCCGCTCACCTCCGAGATGGCGCGTCGTCTCAGATTGCCCGCGGATGTCGAGGGCGTGCTGGTATCGGATGTCGATCCGACGAGCACCGCGGCGCGCGCTGGCATTCGCGAAGGCGACGTCATTCTGCAGGTCAACCGCCGTGCGGTCAGCTCGCCACAGGAAGCGAACCGCGCGCTGAACGCGGTTCCCGCCGGCGGTACGGCCTTCCTGCTGCTGATGCGTAACGGGCAGCAGACGTTCGTCACTGTTCGCAAGCAGTAGTCACTCTCGTTTTTCGTGTAGTTGCGGGCCGTTCAAGCCCGCTCCGGGGCGGCCGCATTTTCGCGGCCGCTCTTTTCTTTTTTGAGTATCATGGGCCGCGCATGAGCGTAGAGCGCGAGATCAAGCTGACGTTTGATAGCGCAGAAGACGCCCGCGAGCGCGTGCTGTCGATTGGCGCGACTCCACTTCGCGGACGCCGCCTCCAGGAGGATTGCCTCCTCGACACCAAGGACGACGTGCTCTACGAGCGGCGCTGCGTGCTGCGCGTTCGCAACGAGAACGGGAAGAGTCTGCTCACCTTCAAGGGTCCCGTGCAACCCGGGCTGATGAAGTTGCGCGAGGAGCTCGAAACCGTCGTGGCCGACGGCGACACACTGCTCGCGATTCTGCAGGAATTGGGGCTGCACGTCTGGTTCCGCTACGAGAAGTACCGCGAGGAGTTTTCCGCCGAGGACGTGATCATCGCGATCGACGAGACGCCGGTGGGCACCTTCATCGAGATCGAGGGCGGCGAAGAGCACATTCACCAGACGGCGGCGGCGCTCGGCAAGACGCCCGACGATTACATTACCGATTCGTACCGCACCTTGTTCCTCAAACAGCGCACCGCACATGGCCTGAACGGCGACGACATGCTCTTTGTGGCCGTCGCTGAATGATCGATCTCTCGGCCTGGCCCGCGCTGATTCTCAGCGCGGGCGTCGCGACACGGCTGCGTCCCCTTTCGAACGTGCGCGCAAAGGCGGCGCTGCCGGTTGCCGGGCAGCCGCTCATTTCACGCATCCTGCGCTGGCTGTCGAACGCGGGCGTGCGACAAGCGGTTATCAACCTCCATCATCGGGCGGAAACCGTGACGCGCATCGTCGGTGACGGCGCAGACTGGGACGTGTCGGTGCGGTACTCGTGGGAGACGACGGTTCTCGGGTCGGCCGGTGGACCCAGTCGGGCCCTGCCGCTGCTCGATGCCGAGCGGTTTCTGATTGTGAATGGCGACACGCTGACGGACTGCGATCTCCGCGCTGTTGCCGAGCAGCACGTGGACACGGGCGCGCTCGTCACGATGGCACTCGTGGAGAAGACGGACGTTGAGCGGCTCGCGTTCGTCGACGACTCGGACGTCATCCGGCGTTTTGGTGTAAGAGGAGACGGCGGCGGATTTTTCGGATTGCACTTCATCGGCGTGCAAGCGGTCGAGGCCGCAGCGTTTGCCGCTGTGCCGGACGACCAGCCGTACGAGGCCGTGAAACAGCTTTACCCCCGGTTGATCACGGCACACCCGGGCTCGGTTCGCGCGTTTCGATCTTCGGCCGAGTTTCTCGACGTCGGAACGGCAGCCGACTATCTCGCCACCGTCGAAACGGTTGCCGCACGCGAAGGCCGTGGTCTCGATGTCGGCGCCAACGGTCACATCGACGCGTCGGCCACCATTGAACACTCCATTCTCTGGGATCGTGTGCGGGTGGGACCGCGCGCGCGACTCACCGACTGCATCGTCGCGGACGACGTCATGATTCCCGCGGACAGCGACTACAAGCGGTGCGCCATCGTCAATAGCGACACCGGAGTCGTCGTCGCGACGTTCTAGACACTAGAATCAGGCAGTGAGCGATCCGGCGACCGACCGCATCCAGCAGTACCTGCAGGATCACAACCTCGCACGGCGTGTCACCAAAGTCCTGCCGCTCACCGGAGACGCATCGGATCGCCGCTACTTCCGCGTGCTGATGCGAGACGACTCGATCGTGCTCGCGCTGCACGCCGGTCCAATTGAATTCGAGCGCATGCCGTTCGTTCTCGTCGCGGACCTGCTGCACGCCGTTCCGCTGCCCGTCCCGCGCATCCTGCACCACTCGGATACGCTGGGCATCATCGGACTGCAGGATCTGGGCGATGTCACGCTGCAGGCGCACCTCGGCGCCGCGACGCCTGGCGAGCACGACGCGTTGTACCGGCAGGCCGTGTTCTTTATTGCGCGGCTGCAGCAACGCGGCAGCGAGCTCGCATCGGATCGATACCCGCCGTACGGCATTGCCTTCGATACCGACAAGCTGTCATGGGAGTTCGAGTTCTTTTACAGATACTTCTTGAAGGCTTACCGGGGCGTGTCACCGCCGGTGCGGGTGCAGGAAGCGCTCTCGAAGGAATGGTCGGCGATCGTCGAAGAGCTCGCCGGTGAGCGCCGGGTGCTGTGTCATCGCGATTATCACAGCCGCAACTTGATGCTGCACGATGACTCCCTGTACATCATCGACTTCCAGGACGCGCGGATGGGCCCGGACACGTACGATCTCGTGTCGCTCCTGCGCGATTCGTACGTGGACCTCACGTCCCGGCAAGTCGAGGAGCTCATCGCGTATTTCCTCGCAGTGGCACAGGGACGCGCCGGCGTCTCGCCCGACGAGGCGATGGAGTTCCGGCGCCGCTTCGATCTGATGGCATTGCAGCGCAATTTCAAAGCGCTCGGAACGTTTGGCTACCAGACGGTCACCCGGGGCAACTCCGTGTACATCCAGTACATGCCGCGAACGCTGAACTACGTGCGTTCGAATCTCGTGAAGTATCCACGCTTCGGACGGCTGCAGGAGCTGTTGGCGCCATTGATTGACGAACTGCGATAGCGCGCCAAAGCATTACCACGAAATCACGAAAGACACGAAATCACGAAAAAGACAAATCAGTCTCGTGTTTCGTGGTTCTTCTTTCGTGCTTTCGTAGTTTCGCACTTGGAGGTTCCGATCAGCCGACTCGAAGCGATCAGCCTGCTAAGATAAGAATTTGCCCAATTCTCAAAGGATCCTGCCGTGAGCAGCCACCGCTTTGGCGTATCCACGCATCTCTTTCACGACCAGCGCCTCGATCGCGAACATCTGGTCGATATCGCGGCGCACGGTTTCGAGTGTGTCGAGGTATTCGCCACGCGAACGCATTTCGACTATCACGACAGCGTCGCCGTCCGTTCGCTCGCGGAGTGGCTCGAGGAGACACGCCTGGAACTCAATTCCCTTCATGGGCCAATCACGGCAAGTCTCACCGGCGGCGCGTGGGGTGAGGTCTTCTCCTTTGCCACGACCGACGAGGCTCGTCGTCAACGGGCGATTGCCGAAACAGAAGCGGCGTTGGCTGTCGCGCAAACTATTCCGTACCGGTATCTCGTTCTTCATCTCGGCTTGCCCGACAGCTGGAATCCCGGCCCGTCCGATAACAGTCGCGACGCGGCTCGCCGGAGTCTGCAGTCGCTCGGCGAAATGGGTGGCCACGTAGGAGTGAAACTCGCAATCGAGGTGATTCCAAACGCGTTGTCACATGCCGAAACGCTGGTCTCCTTCATTGAAAGCGACCTCGAAGGCGCTGACGTCGGCATCTGCATGGATGTCGGCCACGCGTTCATCATGGGCGACGTTGCCGACGCCATCGAGACGTGCGCGGAGCATCTGGTGACGACCCACCTCCACGACAACAGCCGCAAAAGCGATGACCATCTCGCGCCGGGCGAAGGATCGATTGATTGGCCGGCCACGCTGATGTCTCTTCAGAAGATCGGCTACGAAGGCGCGTGGATGTTCGAGGTGGCGAACACCTCGACGTCTCAGACCGTGCTGGCGAAAACGAAAGAAGCACGCCGTCGCTTTGACGATCTTCTCAGCTTCGACTGCAACCACGCAGCCGATGTGGACGAGCTGTGAAAGACGTCACCATTGACCGAATCGGCGAGCACGTCGGCGAGACCGTCACGATTCACGGCTGGCTGCACAATCGACGCTCGAGCGGCAAGATCCACTTTCTCGTGGTGCGCGACGGAACTGGGTTCCTGCAGGTCGTCATGGGCAGAAACGACGTGCCCGAGGAAACGTTCAAGGCCGCCGATCACCTCTCGCAGGAAACCTCGATCATCGTGACGGGCGCCGTGCGCGCGGATCACCGCGCACGCGGCGGATACGAGCTCACCGCGAGCGCGCTCGAAGTCGTCGGGCCGGCCCAGGATTACCCGATCACGCCAAAGGAGCATGGCGTCGACTACCTCATGGATCGCCGGCATCTCTGGATTCGCAGCGAGCGGCAAACGGCCATTCTGAAAGTGCGCCACGAAGTGATCGACGCGGTCCGCGATTACTTCAACAGCAACGGCTTCATCCTCGCCGACACGCCCATCTTCACGCCGGCAGCCTGTGAGGGCACGACGACGCTGTTCCCGGTGCAGTATTTCGACGACACGACCGCGTTTTTGACGCAGAGCGGCCAGCTGTACAACGAAGCCAACGCGATGGCGCTCGGCAAGGTGTACTGCTTCGGCCCGACGTTTCGCGCCGAGAAAAGCAAGACGCGCCGTCACCTGACCGAGTTCTGGATGGTCGAGCCCGAGATGGCGTATGCCGATCTCGATGACGTCATCGCGCTGGCCGAGGGGCTTCTCACCGCGATCGTTGCGCGAGTGCTCGACAAGCGAAAGAACGAGCTGACGCTACTCGAGCGAGACACGACGAAGCTCGAATCGGTGAAGCCGCCATTTCCGCGTATCACCTACGATGAAGCCGCCAGGATTCTGATCGATAAGGGACTGCCGTTTCAGCATGGAACAGATCTCGGCGGCACCGATGAAACCGTGCTGTCGCAGCGGTTCGATCGCCCGGTCGCCGTCACGCACTATCCAGCCGCCGTGAAGGCGTTCTACATGAAGCCCGATCCCGAGCGTCCCGATCGCGCCTTGTGCGTCGACGTCCTCGCACCCGAAGGCTACGGCGAAATCATCGGCGGCGGGCAGCGACTCGACGACTACGACCTGCTCGTGCAGCGAATCAAAGAGCACAACCTTCCAATGGAAGCCTTTGAGTGGTATCTCGATCTCCGCCGCTTCGGCACGGTGCCGCACGGTGGGTTCGGCATGGGCGTCGAGCGGTGCGTCACATGGATCTGCGGTCTGGAGCACGTGCGCGAGACCATCCCGTATCCGCGAATGCTCTATCGCCTGTATCCATGAAAGCTGTTGCCGCCGCGATTTTGGGATTGCTGCTCGGTGCAGTGCTGCTGGCCCAGGGGTCACGAGCCATTGACTGGCCTGCATACGGCCGCGATCTCGAGGGAACGCGTTACGTGCCCGCTTCTCGGATCACGC
>DASPWV010000821.1:0-4670 GCA_035637635.1 Vicinamibacterales bacterium
CTTCGTCCGACCCATGGTGGCGATCGCATCATCCGCGTCGGCGCGGCCGACAATGGACTGTTTTTGCCGGGGGTTCCACGCGCGCGCGGTCGCCCGCGGTGTTGGAGCGAGCGTGCTCAGACGGGAGCGGAACTCGAGCAGATCGACCTCGCGATGAAGCGTCGCCGGCCCACGGTGCCCGATTGGCGCCGGGCGGAACGTCAACGTCTTGTCACGCACGATCACTTCGAAGCCGACCCGACGCGCACGCTCGTGCAGAAACTCGAGATCCGTCTGATTGCACTGCAGCACGTACGCGTGCCTCTCGCCAGTGGCGGTGATGCGCGGCGTGAGGCCCCACTCGTTGGCCACCCGGCGCGCGATGTCCGCGTCGGTCATGTCCGCGAAGGTTCGAACGCGCCGATCGCGCATCAACCGGTGGCTGCGATCGAAACCCTGCACGGTTAGTCTCGGCACGTCGCTGGACGCCGCGGATACTTCGAGCGCAGTAATCTCGCCGACGATGAGCGTCGCGAGGTGGTCACGGTAGCCCAGGTGAACTTCCAGTTCGCTGCCTTCCTTGAAGGTGTTGCCGTCACTCCACTTCATCACCGCCTTGTCCGGATCCCAGTTGAGGAGCTCGCACGCAAACATCGCCGGCGCCTCGAGATCCTCGTAGACCGACACGTGCAGCATGTCGGCGGCGGCGGGCGCTGGCAGGTCAGCTCCGGCGACACGAACCAGGAACTCGGGAGCGAGTGGGTCGGCGTGCGAGTGCGGCATGCCTAACGCTGCGGCGTTCCGTTGCGGAGCGTTGGAATGATCAGGATGCGGCCGTACGGCAGCATCAGCGGATCGGTGATGGCGTTGGCCTGCGCAATCGGCCGCCACAGCGCGGGATTGTCGTACTCCTGAAGCGCGATGCTGCTCAGCGTCTCGCCGCGCCTCAGCAGATGCGTCTTGACCACATCGGCCGATTGCCTGTTCTGCCGTCGCGCTTCCTCGACATCGTCTCGCCATTCCTTGAATGTGCAGCTGAGCGTCGCGCGAACCGGCGACCCGTTTTCGAGAAACAACGAAAAACGTTGCGAGAGGTTCTCCAGCACGCCGACGAAGAACACGCCCGCCTTGCCCCAGAGGAGGCGGCATACAGGCGGGCGGTGCATATTGCCGTGCTTTTCGACCGTCATGAGATGCACGATCTCCGCGGTGTGCTGCTTCCGGACGTCGCTGCGCGCTTCATACGTGTCGAAAAGGAGATCCATCGTCAACTGCGCGGGATCCGCGTGCGTGTGCTGCGCCGCCGGCACGTCGCGCTGCGCGGCCGCGGCTTCACGCCAATTGGTCGTCTTCTGGATCGTGATCTGGTTGGGATTGAACAGCGCCGTGATCTCTTGGTTGAACTGACGCGGCGCCGTCTCGACCTGAATCCTCAGCTTCTCAAGAGCCACGATGTCGCTCCTCTACGTTCTGCTTCGATTGCCACGTCCCTCGCCAACTGCTGCACGACACGTTCGACGAGGTCCTCGACTGCCAATTCCTTCGCGCCAGCCGGCGAGACGGGTGCGTGCTCTGTCTGGGCGCCACCCGCAGTAGCCGGCGGAGGTGATGCGCTCGGCGGGGCGCCAACGGTGTCGTCGATGATACCCGTCGCGGATTGGCGTTGTCTCCGCGCGCGTGCCACGGGGGTCACGCCGATCGCATCGGGCAGAGAGGCTTGGCGCAAGCGAATTGGCGCGGCTGTTCGATCGCGCAAGTGACGCATCACGGCGGCGTGTGATACATGCGCCGTCAGGACCCGTGGGTTGGAAACCGCCGCGACATTGCTGAAGATGGCAGCCGTAAACGGGGAGGCGGAAACTACGGGCAAAACGCTTCCCTTCGATCTGCGATTCGGAAAGGCCGGCAGCGGCTTCGCCACCTCACGTGAGTTGACGCCGCGCACTGGGAGTGCCGGTTGCGCCGCCGCCGGTTGCCTCTCTGTTTCAGCAGCGACCACTCGTCTCGACATTGTCGAAGGAGCCGCGGGCATCTGGATGCGGCTGGCAAGCAGCCGCTCGACACGCGGCGAGGACTCTGTCCGGTCGTGCGGTACGTTGCCATCGGACATTGCACGCTCGGGCTGCGGCACTGCGTCGTCGCCGGCACCGTGCGTCGCACGCGCGATCGTGCGAATCGTCGGAAGAGCACCAATCACCCGCTTGGGGCGCCCGACTACGGGCGCTGCTGCCACCCGGTTTGCCACGTCCGGCGCGATCGTTTCCGGCTCTGTGCCGGGCCCGCCTGAACGCCTGGGTCGATCGCTCGTGTGGTGCGACTCCTGTGTTGCGCGCGCTACCGCATTCGGCGCTGCAGGTGCCGCTGAAACGTGCGCACCAGACGCGACGCGGTGTCTCGAGGCAGTCGTCAAAGCGTCCGGCGTCACTGTCGCGCCGGCCGCGCTCAACGCATCGGGCGGCTCCGCATGCCGTCCCGATGCCGGGGTGAGGACGACTCCCGGCGAGATCACGGTGCGCTGGATCGGCGTCGCCGTTGAACGAATGAGGAGCGTGCTGGCTGCCGGGTCGTTCAAGAGTCGGCTGTTGAACGTGTCGCTATGCCACGGCAAGTCGACATCACCTTCAGCATCGACACTTGCATCGCGCGACCACCGGCGGAGCAACTGATTCGCAAACCAGGTGCGCGTCTCGATAAAGCTGGCCATCCGCCCCGCGCGCGCCAGCATGGGCCCGTGCGGGACGAATCGGAGATGTCGCCGTACGATCGAAGTCCCGAGCGACGGCACAGGATCGGCGCTCATTTGCCCTTCGTGAGGCCGCGATGCGCGAGCTCGAGGCTCTCGATCGCGATTTCCGCGGAACTGGCCCGCAGCTGAGGTCCGGTCCAGCGAACCGGGTACGCGTCGACGAAGTTCCACCGCCACACTTCGTCGCCTTTCGCGTTCTGCAGGATGATTGAGCCGTTCCTTCGCGCGACGTCACCGTTTGCGGCGTCGCGATACCAGCGCCAGAAGCTGTCTGCGTCCGTAAGCCCGCGTTTCAGCACCAGATGCGACGGGTAACGCATCGCGCCCGGCAACTGGTGGATGAACGCGTTGACGCCTCCCTCGCGATACGCTTCGAGCTCCATTTCCATGTCGAGACCCGTGACCTCCGTAAAGCCGCCGACGATCATCCCTTGGATCTCGACGAGGAATCGAAACGCGGTGAATGGGTCGTTGCGAAACGCGCGGGCAGGCATCTTACCGTCCGATCTGATCCGCCTCGTTCAAGCGATCGTGAATCCGTGAGACCTCAGCGATCCACCACCGCCGCTCGCGGTGGTCCATGGCCATAATCTCGTGATACGGCCAGTGCAGGTAGTAGGCGACGTAGGCTACCTCCTCGAGCAATCGGCCCGAGGGGTAGCCAATCATTCCCCCCCGGCGCCTACCTCCACATCGAAGGCGCCCTGGCAATGTGGACACGTCACGGTCATCGCACTGTGGCCGTTCTCGTTGACGCGCGTATACAGGTCCTGCAGGTAAGCAAGGTCGGCGGAGAACAGCCCCTCGATAATCTTCGGATTGACCGCCGGCAGGTCGCCGAGGCGAACGACGACACGCGAGAGAAGGATCACGACGAGATACGCCGCGTTCGCCTGCACACGCGGATCCTTCATCGGCGCAATTTCGTCGAACGCCGTCGCCAGACGCATCATGCCGTCGCGGTGCAGCGTTCCGTCTGCATCCAGGTACCCGCGGGGCAATGTAAACGGAAACTCTGTCAGCAGCGTCGTCACGCCTTCGTCACTCCTTCATGCGCGATCTCGAGCGTCTCGATCGCCACCTCATTGCCGCTGGCATTGAAGCTGGGACCGGTCCATTTCGTCGGCCACCCGTTGAGGAAGTTCCACCGCAGCTTCTCGGCACCGGTCTCGTCGAGCAGCACGATGGAACCGTTCTTCAGCTCCACTTTGCCGTCCATCGCCTTCTTGCGCCACTCCCACAACTGCGCATCATCGGTGAGCCCGCGTTTGAGCGTGATGTCGGAGTACTTGACCATTCCGGGCAGCTTGCGCGATGACAGCCCTTCGTTGCCCTCGCGGTACTCAATCGCGTCCTGTGTCGAGTCGAGTCCTGAGCACTCGCGGAACCCCGCGCGCGTGATGCCATCGATTTCTACGAGAAAGTGATACAAGCGAAACGGCTCTTTGCGAGTGCCGACAGGCATGACAGCCTCCTCTCTACTCGTCAGACGCGTGCGTCAGTGACGGAACCCACGGATACGGCGGCAGCGCCATGAACAAGACGGACGATGAGAAACTCGGCGGCGACGACAGGAGCGATTCCCACCATCACACAGACCTCACCTCGATCGCGTACGGCAGCCGGGGTGGTTTCGTCGTCGCACCTGAGAAAGTACGCCTCCTGCGGGGTGGCGCCTCGAAGCGCGCCGGCGCGAAACAGTTTGAACAGGTAGTCGTTCACCTCGCGGCGAATTCGCGCCCACAATTCCGGTGCATTCGGCTCCATGACCACATCCGCCATCTGCAGCTCGAACCAGCGTGCCATCGTCAGGACCAGGCGACGGACGCTCACGTGCCGCCACTCGGGCTCGCCACTGGTGGTACGCGCACCCCAGACTCGAATACCGCGACCGGGAAAAGCACGCAGGCAGTTCACGACCGCGTGCGGATCAAGCTGACGTTGC
>DASPWV010000822.1:0-4139 GCA_035637635.1 Vicinamibacterales bacterium
GCGAGAGGTCCCGGCGGGCGAGTGTCACCCGGGTCGACACGATGCGTGCCGCGGCTGACGAAGGCAATCTTGTTGAAGCCGTCGCGCCACAGCGCGCGTGCGGGCGTGGCGGGCACGATGATTTGTGCTTCGGTCGGCGCCGCTGCCCCCGGCGACAACTGGCCCACTTCGTGGCCGTTCACCTGCAGGGCAAGATCCCCGATGACGACCGGCTCTTCGAATCGGCTTCGGGCCTTCACCGTCACCAGCACAGCGCGGTCCTGTGGCAGCACGAGCGGTACTGCAAGCGTCGCCGTCCGCCCGTTGATCCACCAGACCGATTCGGCGCCGTCAACGCCCGGCGCGTCCCACCCTTCGAGCAGGTAGCGGTCCGCCTTGCGGTCCATGACGAGATCAAGGTTCGCGCGGCGCGGCTCGAACGCGAGCAGATCGTAGCGGTCGATCGGCAGACCCTCACGCCAGGCAAACCAGATGTTGGCCGGAAACGCAAACGGATAAAACCTGGAGGCGCGAACCTGTAAGTCTGCTTGCTGCTGCACGAGACGAGCAAAGCTGACAGGCTCGTCCTTCGGCAACAAGCCGACGGTGTATTGCACCATCAGAAGGCGGTTCCACAGGAGCGCCGCAATCACGAGCGGGGCGAGCGCCAGTGCCGGCTTTCGTCTGAGCAGGTCAATTCCATACGCCAGTCCAGGCGTGACGAGCGGCAAAACGCCGATCATCGATCGCGCGCCAAACGCTGGGCCGTTTGCCCATTCACCTGTCGCACCGTTGATCCAGGCGACCGCGACGAGCACAATCAGCGCCGCGCGCGCCCACGGCCGATTGCGGCGGAGGTATCCGATGGTGCCAAGCACGGCGAAGTAGACGATTGGAGTCAACGAGAGGAAGCCGTGCCACGAGGAGAACAACACGTCGAGCCAGGAGGACTGGGACGAGTCGAAGCTGCCCGGCGTGGACAGCGCGAGACGCCCGATGAACCACGGCGTAACGCCGAGTGCGATCCACGCGGCCGCTCGCAACCCACTGCGCGCGCGATCCGCGCCCTCGAGCCGACGCGTGAACAGAAACATCAGGGTTGCAATTCCAACCACCGCGTTCGCCGGCCTGATGAGTGTTGCTGCACCAAGCAGCGTGCCAAGCACCCACCCTCGCCACGCCGAAACAGACGCTTGACTCCACCGCTCCGCCAGGACGACATGCCATGCGAGGAGGCCGAACGCCGCCGTTTCGGTCACTGACGGCTCGAACAGGGTGTACCAGAGGAGGGATGTCGCGCCGAAGATCAGCGCGACGGCAACTCCGCTGACGCTGCGCGGGTATTCAGAACGAAGACGCGTGTAGAGGGCGAGCAGCCCGGAAGCGCAGGCGAGAGACGCCAGAAACAGCAAGCGCGATCATGGTACGACAATCATCCGCTCATCCGACGGTGGGGTGATGCCGCACGGACTCTGCGATCGAATGCGCACATGATATGTCCCCGGTGGCGCCTGCACAGTCAGCGTAGTCGCTCCAGCGACCGGCAGCGTCGCGAGATCCGTCAGCCCGGGAGCCGACCCGGCTTCGACGACGTACGTAAACGGACCGGCACCGGCCACCGGCGGTGCCCAATTCAATGTCACCTCGCGGCCGCTGAGCGAAAATCTGAAATTCTGCGGCTCGCCCGTTGGACCGCACGATCCGGACACGCTGAAACTCTGCTCGCTCGAAGGGGGACTGGCACCAGCATTGTTGAGGGCAAGCGCGTTCCAGAAATAGGTGTCTGGTGCCGCCAGCGCGCGCACGGACGTCGTGTTTCCCACGAACACGAAGAGAGGCGGGATGCGGCCGGTGGCCGAACGCACGTGCACACCGTAGCCGTCAACCGTGGTGGGCACGGCGTTCACGTCGACGCTGACAGGATCCCATGACAACACAACCGTGCTGCCGATCACTTGCGTCTGCGGCGCGGCCGGCGCGCTCGGAGGCGCTGTGACGGTCGCGCGCTGCCGAAAGTTCACGACGGTCGCCGCCGCCTGGTTCACCGACAGCGCGTTGTTCTGACGCGGCGTCCCTGTCGGGGCAGAACCCTCGGCAACGCTTGGATTCGAGAGATTCGGAATTCGCGCACACCGCGCGTTTGCACAGGGATACGCCATGATCGTCCGGAATCCATGCGTTGGATCTTTGTATCCGTACGAATACGGAAACAGGGCGCCCATCGCGTCGTCTTCGGGCGCGTGATGCGAGCCCATGTTGTGCATCATTTCGTGCGTCGGCGTGTACTGCGCCACGCAGTCGACATCGGCAACGCTGTACGCGTTGAAATCGCTGACAGCGAGCGAATCGAGCAGCCATGCGACGCCGCATGCGGAGGCGGTCGGACTGCTGACGAGCAACTGCACCAGATCCGCACGAAAGTAATCGCGTGCGCTGCGAATACCCGGCTCGTTCGTCACCTGATGCAGCGTCGACGACAAATCGGTCGATTCGACAATCGGCACTTCGTAGCTGCCGACCAGGTTCATCTGCAGCGAGACGCCGCTTCTCCCGAAGATCGTGTTCGAATCGCTGGCGATCTGCGCCACGAGTGCCTGCATCTGCGCCAGGCCACCCGCCCGAGCTCGAGCGTTTGGCGTGTAAAGGATCAACACGTCAACAATCGAGCGATCAGAGGGCGCGCTCACTGCAGGCGATGGCGGCGCTTCATTCTGCAGTGGAGTGCCCGCGACAATCGGATCCAGTTCCGTTCGAGTGATTTCCACGCGCTCGATGAGATAGACGCCTTGCGCCAACGTGCGAAGCTGATAGGTTTGCTCGAGCGCGTTGATGAGACCCGAAACGATGCCACTGCGCTCGATAAACGAGACGTGGCTGTTGGCAATGCCTTCGATGGATCCAACCCACGAGCGGTGGCCGAGCACATCTCGGTCGAGATGTTCGAACCGTGCCACCCAGAAGTGACCGCCAACACTCAGCAAGATGCGCTCTGCACGATCCTCGAATAGACGCTCGAGACGCATGCCGACGACGTAACGTTCGGCGGCCCCATTGTCGCGTCCGGCCGTACCGGCGAGCGCCGCGTCTGCGGCGGGCCTATCGAGCTGCCACACAACGAGAGGCGGCGGAGTCTGTGCTGCGCCCAAGCTGGCATAGAGCAAGACGCCCCAAAGCGCGCCAGCCACCGATCCGAACGCCAA
Source organism: Vicinamibacterales bacterium (assembly GCA_035637635.1). Lineage (GTDB taxonomy): Bacteria > Acidobacteriota > Vicinamibacteria > Vicinamibacterales > UBA2999 > DASPWV01. Next base: position 3,180 of record DASPWV010000822.1, read on the forward strand.
CAACTTGCTCAAGGCAGCGTCACAATCACCTCGTTCGAGGGTCCGCTCGTGCCGCACGTGCCGCGTGATTTCACGCGAATGTAGTAGGTGCCCGGAGGGCCGGTGCCCGTTAAAGAGGTGAGGGGCCCTTGATCGATCACGAGCAGATTCTCGAGGCCTGGTGCGCTCCCGACGAGAAATGAGTAACCGGTTGGTGCCGGTGCACCCGATGGGGCGATCCACATGAACGTCACCGCACCATTTGCTTTAGTGAATGTCAGGTTGGCCGGCGCAAGGGGAGTGCTGCACGCGACGGTCAGTTGCAGCTCGTTCGATGCCGGCCCTGTGCCTACGCTGTTGCGCGCGCGTATGCGGACGAAATAAACGCCGGGAGGCACCGTGATGAATGTCGCCGACGTCTGCACGTTGTTGGTCGCGACGCTCGCGAGATTGACGAGACCCGTCGCCGAGCCCGCTTCCACGACATAACTCGAAATGGCGCCGCCAGTAGCCGGTGCAGTCCACGTCAACGTCACACTGGTGCCGTTTACACTCGCGGCGAGGCTCGACGGCGCGCCGGGAGGCGACGAGGGTAATCCGCTGGGGTAAATCGCACGCGCACCGTTCACGTCATCCGGTGCAAATGGCGACGGCCCGGCCGAGCATCCAGGAAGTGGATCCGGCCACATGATGGCGCGTGGATCGGTCGAGTGTCCCAGGCCGATCGTGTGGCCGAGATTGTGCGCGAGCGCGTCTTGAAAGCAGCCGCGCTGAGACAAGAACGCGAAGGCGCCAGGACTGTTGTTCAGCACGACAATGCCCTGCAGAAGCTTCTTGAAGACCGCGCCGCCGGCGCTCCTGAGCTCGCCCGGCGTGAAGTAGCCGCCGCCTAATCCGACAATAGAGCCGCTGTCGCTGATCTCGCCGCAGGGATCGTTGAAGGAAATAGAAATTCGCCCGTCGGGTTCGTACGCGCCGAGA
>DASPWV010000823.1:0-3130 GCA_035637635.1 Vicinamibacterales bacterium
CGCGGAGTACGGCCAGCCGGCGCCGCTGCAGGACGTGCTCCGCGCGATTCGACTGCTGCGGTCACGCGCGTCCGAGTTCGGCATTCGTCCAGATCGCATTGGTGTGATGGGCGCTTCTGCGGGCGGGCACGTCGCGGCGTCGGCGGCGACGCTCTTCGACGCGCCCGAGGGCCGCACCGGTTCGACCCTCGATGCCGTGAGCGCGCGACCTGATTTCGTGGCGTTGCTCTATCCCGTGATCACGATGACCCTGCCGTTTGCACATGCCGATTCCCGGAGGAATTTCCTCGGCGCAAACCCTGTGGACATGCAGGTCGAGCGCTGGTCACTCGAGCAGCAGGTTCGGCGCGACATGCCACCCGTGTTTCTGGTTCACACGGCAGAAGACAGCAGCGTGCCGCTCGAGAACAGCGTGCTCTTCTATCAAGCGATGCGGCGCGCCGGTGGGGAGGCGGAACTGCACCTCTACGAGGACGGGCCGCACGGCTTTGGCACACGCACAGATCTCGGGACCACCTCGGGCTGGGTCGATCGCTGGATCGAGTGGATGCGCGCACGTGCATTTCTCCCCGCGACGACGCCTGTGCAGACCACGTGGGCGCGCGGGATTGAAGGGCAGCGCAAGGCTGATCTCGGCAACGGCACGTACTTGAATCCAATCGTGGCCGGCGATCATCCGGATCCGTCGATTCTCAAAGACGGCGACGACTATTACATGACCTTTTCCTCGTTCGATGCCTATCCAGGTCTGGTGATTTGGCATTCGCGCGACTTGATCAACTGGCAACCGGTCGCTCCGACGTTGTTCAAGAACGTGGGCTCTGTCTGGGCGCCGGATCTCGTGAAGCACGCGAATCGTTACTACATCTACTTCCCGGGAATCGGTCCGTATCGTTCCAACTACGTGATCTGGGCCGACAATATCCGTGGCCCGTGGAGCGAGCCGATCGATCTGAAGAACCGGCGGATCGATCCGGGCCATGCTGTTGGCCCTGACGGCAAACGTTACTTGTTCCTCAGTGCTGGGTATCTCGTGCCGTTATCGGACGACGGTCTTTCGATCGTGGGGGAGGAAAAGAAGATCTACGAGGGCTGGCAATACCCGAAGGACTGGATTGTGGAGGGGTTCGCGCAGGAGGGCCCGAAGATCCTGAAGAAAGGCGATTACTACTATCAAGTGCTCGCGCAGGGGGGCACCGCAGGTCCTCCAACAGGACACATGATCGTCGTCGCGCGCTCGAAAAATATTGCAGGGCCTTGGGAAAACTCGCCTTACAACCCGATTGTCAGGACGCAATCGTCAGCGGAACATTGGTGGTCGAAAGGGCACGGGACGCTCGTCGAAGGACCGGACAAGCAGTGGTGGATGGTCTACCACGCCTACGAAAACGGCTTCTACAACCTGGGCCGCCAAACGCTGCTTCAGCCCATTGAGTGGCTGGACGACGGTTGGTTTCGCACGACGCACGACGTCGACCGGCCGATTCCGAAACCCTTGCCGTCGAGTACCGGCACCCATGGCTTCGCCTTTTCAGATGACTTCTCGACGAATCGCATGGGTGTCCAATGGAGCTTCTACAAGGGAACGGACACGGATCGCGATCGGTATCGATACGAAAGCAACGCCTTGGTGTTGAAAGCCAAGGGGACGCGCCCAGCGGATAGCTCGCCGTTGTGGTTTGTGACCGGTGATCACGCGTACGAATTCCAAGTCGAGATCGACGCCGATCCGGAGGCGACCGCCGGGGTGCTGCTGTTCTACAACCAGCGGCTGTATGTGGGCCTCGGATACTCGAGCAGCAACTTCATCATGCACAGCTACGGCATCGAGCGTCCGGGCGCGAAGCCATCGCACATTGGACGCACGCTGCACTTGCGCCTTCGCAACGACCGCCACATCGTCACCATCCATTACAGCGTAGACGGCAAGACGTGGGAGCGTTACGACCGCGGAATGGAAGTCTCCGGTTACCACCACAACGTGGGGTATGACTTCCTCAGTCTGCGGCCGGCGCTGTACGCCGCGGGATCGGGAGAAGTTCGATTCCGGAACTTCACGTACCGGGCGCTGCCCTGACCTCCGTCACGGCCAAGCGCATTCTTCGAAGTGGATTAAACGGTTAGGTGTTGACGACTCAATCCAGTGGAGACCTCGATGTGTATTCATCGCTTTCTGATCGCGATGCTGCTCGCAAGTCCGATCGCGGTCTCGGTAACAGTCACGACAGGCTGAGCATCAGGTCGTGCTGGCATTCACCAATGCGACGATTGTCGACGGCACGGGGGGCGCCACCGAAGCCGAACCAGACGTTGGTGATTGTTCGCGCGGACGCCAGGCGCGCGCGAATACTTCCCGCGCGCGCATCACGCGCCGGAGACCGTTCGCGTAGAAAACCTATGGAGCACCGGTAGCCGCAGCTTCGATGCCGCGTGATGTGCGCGACATCTGTGCGCTACAGCGGTGGACGGACTCTTGCCGCTAAGTTCAAGCCGACTACACGATCGTCGAGCGCTGAACCGGATTGTTTCTCACGTCCTCGGTCTGGAACGAGTTTCCACAGAACATCAACAGTGATATTTGCAGTTTCTGCGACAGTCGGCTTGACCTTATTCGCTGCGAAGGGCACTCAGAGGATCGGTGCGCGCCGCGCGTCGCGCTGCAGGTAGGACAGCGCCAACACCAACAACCATAAGCACCGCTGCCGCGACGGCGACATTGACGAGATCAAAACGACCCGTCGCGAACAGCATGCTGCCGAGCGCGCGCGCCGCCCAGATCGACAAGACGCCGCCCACCGCCAGACCCGCTCCCACCATCCACGCGCCCTGCCCGAGGGTGCGCATCAGGATGCGCGTCGGATCGGCACCCAGCGCGAGCCGAAGCGCAAGCTCCGCAGGTCGGCATGCAACGTCATGCGCCACGACCCCAAACAGTCCAATCCCGCCGAGTACGATCGCCAGCAGCGCGAAGCCCATGAAGGTCGCGGCCAGCACACGCCGGACAGGCACGCCTGGCGACGCCGCGAGCACATCCGGCATCGATCGCACGGCGTGAACGGGACATCACCGTCGAGCCGCGCCACTTCTTCCCGCACGGCGGCGACCACATCGGCGTTGGGGCGCTGGCTTC